>NZ_JBEZDT010000042.1:0-86092 GCF_040648455.1 Catellatospora sp. NPDC049133 | reverse complement strand
CGCTGCCGCGTACGCCGTGGCCGGTCGCTTCGTCGTGCTCGGACAGCTCGCCAACGGCCGCCCCCCTTCGCTTCGCTCAGAAACCGGCCCTTCGGGCCGGGGATCCCACTTCGTGGGATCTGTTCGCGAAGCGAGGTTTGTTCGGTTGCTCTGTCCCTTCGGGACGGTGCCTTCGGCACCCAATCAGCTCATGCCGATCACCCTAACCTTCTGACCGTCCAATCCCAATCAGTACACGCCGGCCCCTTCGGGGTCGACGTGGCCGGACCTTCGGTCCGGTGTGGTCAGCTGGCTACTCCCCTGTTTGCACCACGCAGCTCGTTGGGCCATCACAGACGACTTCTGTCAATTATTGGGATTACTGATATGTATAATCTGATAATCAAACTGAGGTTGGCCTCTAGCTCGCTAACCCTGATCACGCTGGACCGCGGGCTCGACATCGGTGAGTACAATGCCGACTTCGCCCGCTGGCTGGGCGTATCCGTGGGTGGTATCCACCTACCACGGCGCCCAGGTCCTCGCCGTCCGATGAGAGTCGACCGAAAGAGCCGACCACCGGTGAACAGCTGACCTGTCGGATTAACCCGTGGAGGCGTGCAGCGGGGCCGTACGCTGCTCGGCGTGCGTGCGTTGCAGCCGACCGGCCAGAAGGTGAACCTGGGCAACCTGCCTGACTACCGGACGATGGTCGCCAGGGAATTTCAGGCGCTGAGAACCTGCCGTCACTGAGCGAAGCACGCCTGCTGTCGGCTCGGGCGTTCGACGAGTCCCAGGTCGCTGGGCCCCGAACGTACATGGCGGTCCAGCGGTACCTCGGCGTTGCCCGCGACAACCACGAGGCTCTGCTTGCTCAGTTGCAAGCACCACGGCGCGAGCCTGTGGGCCCCGTGGAGCCTACTACGGCCGATCTTCGAGGCGTCGTTCTTCGCAACGTGGATCCTCGATCCGGACTCCGGACGCAACCGCCGACTGCGCAGTGAGGTTCTGGACTGTTACCAGCAGCGCGCACACCTTGCGGCGTTCAAGAACATTCCAGCGATCCGCGAACGGATCGAAGACGCCGAGCGCCAGCAGGCACAGGGTTCTCTGTCGACATACCGCGCGGAGGCCGCAGCGCTGGGGTCCCCTTCGACCAGGTGCACCAGAAGGTCAACATCGTTAACGAGCTGTCGAAGCTGGGCTTCGTGCGCGGGCAGCACGACTTCGCCGTGTTCCTGGAAAGCACGTGGCGGCTGCTGTCGGGCTTCGAGCATGGCCTGGGCTGGGCCGCGCTGCGCGGTGCCGACCGGGGCGCGGAGACCGAGATTCCGGGCGGTAAGGGCATCTTCTTGTCGATCAACGATGAGGAGTTCGTCAACGCAGCCAAGGTGACCTACTCGCTGCTGACAACAGCCTGCCGGCTGCTCAGGACCCGGCATCTTGAGCCAGAGCGTTGATGAACAGGAGAGGTTCGAGCGGTGACAGTCGCAAGCTGCGTCGTGCTGTCGCCGCGACCTGCTTCCGCGGAAGCGCTGTCGGGGCCAATCAATACGATGGACATGTATCGATTGTCCTCGACCGAGAAAGCAGGGTCAGGTGGGCAGAAGCAGCCGCGCACGACGCCGCGACCCGATCAGGCACCCCATCCCCGCGGCCCGCACCGTGGCGGCGACGAAGAACTCCTGGAAGCCGGACCTCACGGAAGCCGGACTGGCCGGCGGATGGCCATTCGGCGATGGGTTCCTCATCCGTCCCGCGGCCGTCGGCGACCTTGACGCCATCGCCGAGCTGGTGCCCGAGGCCGGGGTGAAGCTGGAGAACGAGGTACGCACGGCAGTCGAGGAGGGCACCCTGGGCGCGGGACTGCGGGCCAGCTTGCGGGGTGGCAAGGATGAGTTCCTGCGGCACATGGCCGAGACGTTCTTCGCCCACCAGGGCACCGGCAGGTTCGACCAGGCGCTGTTGCACACGGGCCTGGTCCTGGTCGCAGAGCACGAGCAGCACGGCATCGTCGCAGCGCTGATCGCTCACCCGCCGACCCACATGCTGTCCGACCTCGCCCAGCACGCAGGCCCGCAGACCAGGTCAGGGCGCGACCTGGTCCTCGCGGGCGCGATCGGGATGGCCAGGATCCGGGCCGTGGTGGTCCGCGAGCAGGTACGCCGCCACGGGGTGGGCGCGGCCATGGTGCGCCTGTGCCGCCTGATCTACGCCGCCGCCGGTTTCTTCATCGTGTACGGCCAGATGCCGCCCCGGCCGGGGTTGGACCTCTTCTACCGCAGCTGCGGCTTGCTCGTTCAGCCGCCCGGCACCGGGTTGGACGCGTGGGTGGTCACCGGCTTCAACACCAACATCCAGCCCGGTGCTGATGAGCGCATCTTCATCTGGCGAAAACCCTGATGTGGTGAACCGGGTTCACCGCCAACGCCGGTTCAGGTCATTACCGGCGACGACGTCGACGACGGGGTTGACGTACATATCCAGCAACCGCAGGCTCGCGTGTCCGGACAGCGCGTGAGCGTCCGTGGCCGATCGTCGGGCCTGTTCACGCCCACTTTCTCGCGATCAGTGCGCCAGCCGTTGCAGGCGGGCGGCACAGGCTTCCTGCTCGCCGCAGTCGGCGCCCCGCTGACCACCCGCTGGAACGCACTGGCAACCGAGGACCGGGCGGCAAAGGTCGAACTCAGCCGAATCATCGCGACCTACCGGCATGAACTGGTCTACCAGCGCGATCGGCTGTACCAGCTCGACCACTACCCGGTCGAGTACGCCGACGCGGCGGCACAGGAGCGCTTCGCGCTGGAGGTGCTGCGAGCAGCTACCATCCTGGCCGGGCACCGGCAGCGCCGTCTGGCCGCACGCCTCTCGCGCGTCGTCGGGCGCATCAACGTCGACTTCGCCCGCGGAAGGGCCTTCGTCCGCGACGAGGTCATCTCCCAAGAGGCCGAAGCTGGGCGTCTGGCACTGCTGCTGAACAAGACGATCAAGAGCGACCTCGGCGAACAGCCGTTCCTGACCGCGTACGGGCTGCTGGGCGTGGTGCTCAAGTCGCACAACGATCGTCACGTTCACGACAGGGCCATCGCTGCGGCACTGGCCGAACTCGATGCGATGCTTCGCCTGGTGAGACCCGGAAGGCTCTGGCGCTGACATGACCAGCGCGGCACTACCGCACGGCTACCGGTCCCACACTGTGGAGAGACGGTACGGAGGTCCGGTGGTATTCGTCGCGCTGCACGCCGACCGCAGCCGGGTGGACGCCACACTCGACGACCTCGGGTGCGCGTGGATGTGGTCGGAGATCCACCGAAGGCGCCCGCGCGTCGTCCTGCACTGCCAACAGTGCGCCCACCAGGTGCACGCCAAGGTGTCGACGGGAGGTCTGCGCTACTTCGCGCACGACCCCGAGCGCGACCCGCACTGCCCGGCGGCGCGCGAGACCATGGAGCACCACCTGCTGAAGCTGGAGCCGGCCACCGCAGTGCGGTCGACAGGCTGGAGCGCGAAGCTGGAGGCGACCCGGCCAGGCGCACCGTGGCGCGCCGACGTGCCGGCAATCTCGTCCGACGGCACCCGCACGATGGCATGGGAGGCCCAGCTCAGCGCGATCACCGCCGAGGAAGTCGGCGAGCGCAGCGGCCGGCTCGCCGCTGCAGGAGTTCCGGTCTGCTGGGTGGGCGTGAAGCCGCATCGCTGGATGGGCGGAGCGCCGTCCATCGTCGCGCAGCCGCCAGCCGAGCGCGGCGGCCAGCGTCACATACGGCCTGTGCCGCCTTGACGGCAGCTGGCTGCCTGCCGACGTGGACCTGGTGCCCTTCGTCGGCTGGGTTCTATCCGGCGAGGTCATCTACTATGACGACGTGCTGTGCCGGGTGTGGACTGCTCCGCACTACGCGCGGCTGGCAGCTGCAACGCAGGTCGACCGCGTCGCCCAGCGGCGGGCCGAACAACAGGGCTGGGCTGATCGGGCGGCGTGGCTCGACGGTGCGAAGCAGCGGATCGCCGCGGCCGAACGCGAGATCGCATCGGGACCCGCACCAGGTCCAATCACACCTGCCCGAGCCCAAGACATCCGACTCGGCCGGTGAGGTGGTTCAGCCGATCCGGAACGTCGGCACCGGGCAGCCAGTTACCCACAGCCCAACGCCGGGTGCTTCCACGGAAGCGGCGGCAGTGCCACGATCGGCACATGGTGCGCAGGGCCTCCCGCTGGTTCACCCTGATCACGACACGCGCCGGGCTCGACATAGGCGAGCACGGTGTCGCTCAACGACACTTACCACCACCTGACCCCCGGCCGCCACCGCAAGACCTCGTGCCACGAGCTGGGCCACGCCATCGACATCGGGCACGCTACATCGAGCGCGAGCTGCATGATCTCCGGTAGCTACGAGACGCTCTACCCCAGCGCCGACGACTGGGCCCTGCTCGCCAACGTCATCTATTGACCGCCGGCATGGGCGGGCGGGACCGCCCATGCCGGCGTGCCGCTTTGCGGGAACCCCGGGGGTGGAGTGGCGCGTCCGATGGTTCGGATCCGACACGGGAACGTGATGGGCGAACGTGGTTCGGTGCAAGCGCCGGGCGGGCCGGGCGGCGGCGGTGCTGACAGCCGTCGCGGTGCTGGCGGTGTCGGGCTGCGCCGGCAGACAGCAGGCCGCCGCGGCCGGCGACGGGGCCGCGCCCGGCACGGCGGCGCGCCGTCGCCGGTCTCCCCCACCGCGGCGGCGTACGCGGTGGCGATCGAATCGCTGGCGGCGTCGGTGTCCCCCGGTGACCGCACGCCCGGGTCCGTGACGTTCATCCTGGACCACACGTGCCCCAATGTGATCGAGCAGACGTCGCCGGAATGCCGGCCCGTCCCGCTGCCCGAACAGGTCCGCGCCGACATCGTCAAGGCGCCGGCGGCCCACGGGCCGGCCCGGTTCGTCGCCGACGGCAAAGCCGTCACCGGCCAGGGCCCCGAGGGCCCGCAGGTCGCCGACAACGGTGCGCCGGTCGTGCTCGGGCCGATCACGCTGACAGCCGACCACGCGCAGGTGCCCCTGTCGGCGTTCCGAGCCGGCCTCAACGGCCGCGGCCTGACCTATGAACTGACACGCCAGGACCAGGCGTGGACGATCACCGGCACCGTCGGGCCGCAATGGACCGCCTGAGACGGCGACCCCGCCGGCGGCGTCAACTCCGGTCCCGGAACCGGCCGGGTGCCGCTCGCGCTCGCGGCCGCCGCCGACCCGGTGGAAGAGCCGTGAACGGGCCCCCGGATCGGCGGGGCCGCGGCAGGCGCGGCACCATCAGCCGATGACCAACCCGTATCAGCAGGCCGGGTTCAAGGTGCGCGTCGACTGGGGTCCGCGGGGCGCCGCCGCGGTGGGCCCGGGCGCCGCCGTCGTCGCGGTCGTCGACGTGCTGTCGTTCACGACCACGCTGACCGTCGCGGCCGACCTGGGCATCGAAGTGCTGCCCTACCCGTGGCGCGACGCGAGCGCCGGCGAGTACGCCCGCCGCCACGACGCGCTGCTGGCGGTGGGGCGCTCCGAAGTCGACGAGCAGCATCCGGTGAGCCTGTCGCCGGTGACGGTCCGGGCCGCGTCGGGGGTGCGGCGGCTGGTACTGCCCTCGCCCAACGGTTCGGCGATCGCGTCGCGGCCGGCCGCGACGGCCGCCACCGTCATCGGGGTGTCGCTGCGCAACGCCGCGGCCGCCGCGCGGTGGACGCTCACGCGGCTGACCGGGCGCCCGGACGCGGCAGTGGCGGTGGTCGCGGCCGGTGAACGGTGGCGGGCCGACGACACCCTACGCCCGGCGGTGGAGGACCTGTGGGGCGCCGGAGCGTACGCCGACGCGCTGCACAACCTGGGATTCGGGCCGCTGTCACCGGAAGCGGACAACGCCGCGGCGGCATGGCAGCGGGTGGCGGGGCGGCTGCCGCAGATGCTGCGCGAATGCGCCAGCGGCCGGGAACTGATCGGGTACGGGTACACCCAAGACGTGACCATCGCCGCCGAGGTGGCGGCCGGACGGTGCCGGTGCTGGACGGGCCGGTCTTCCGGCCACAGGCCGCCGGGTGAACGCCGACGCCGGATCCGAGCACGCACGCGGGCCCGGATCCGCACGGTGGCGAGGCGGCCGAGTTCCTGCCGGGTCTGCAACCGTGCCGGACACCGTATGCCGAGGCCGTACGGCCACTGCTCGACCAGGCGTTCCCGGGAATGCGGCACGCCGCCGCGCGGGGTCGGAGGTACTGGGTTTCGACACCGCCCGCCCGGTCGACCACGACTGGGCCCCCGGCTGCAGATGTTGCTGCGCCCCGCCGACGCGGACCGGCACGGCGAGCAGCCGCCGCAGCTGCTTGGCGCTGCGGTTGCCGAAGCGGGTACGGGGCTGGCCGACGCATTTCGAACCGCCGCACGCCCGGGTGCGGGTGACGGCCGACACCGGCGGGCCGGTCGCGCACCCGATCGAGGCCACCGACGTGGGACGGTGGCCGGCGAGCCTGCTGGATTTCGACGGACTCCACGAACCGTCGGCACCGGACCGGCCGGCGACACCGGCACAGGTCCTCGCCGAGATCACCAGCGGGGCCGTCCACCACGACGGGGCCGGCGAACTGACCGCACTACGGGCCCGGCTGGGCTGGTATCCCGACGACGTGTGGCGGTACGTCCTGGCATGCCAGCGGACCCGGATCGGGCAGGAGGAACCACTCGTGCGCCGGCCGGCCAAGGCCGGCGACCGACTCGCCAGCCAGGTCACCGCAGCGCGGCTGGCCCAGGACGTGATGCGGCTGTGCCTGCCGCTGGCGCGGCGGTACCCGCCGTACGGCAAATGGCCGGGGCGGGCGTTCGGGCAGCTGCCGGCAGCCGCGGGAGTCGGAGCGGCGCTGCGGGCCGCGCTGGGCGCCGACAGCGCGCAAGCCCGGCAGGACGCGCTGTGCGACGCCTACGAGAAGCCCGGCGACCGGCAACACGTCGGGGCTGACCGAACGGGTCCACCCACGCCGACGGCCGTTGCACGACCAGCCGTATCCGGTGATCGGCGCAGACCGGTCCGCGGCCGCGCCGACAGCACGGATCACCGACCCGTGGCCGGCGGGACTACCGCCGGTCGGCACCGTCGACCAGATCACCGACAGCACCGACGTCCTGATACGGCCCGCGGCCGCACGGGCCGTGACCGCCGCGGCGTACGGGCTCAGCTAAGGCCGCAGGCCTACAGAGGCCTCTCATAACCGGCCGAGAACGCGTCGGCGCGCCGGACGACGGCACCATACGACCCGGGCACCAACCAGAGCTGACCCTCAGGGTCACCGATGGCCCGGCGGAACTCGTCGAGGCCGCAACCGGCCGGCGCCGACCCAGTCACCCCAACAGGCGCCAGCCACGCAGCCGGCCCGGAACCCACAGTCGATGCCGTAGCGGCACCCGACACCGAGCCGGGCCTCGACGCCGTGGGCGTACTCGCGGCCCAGCAGACGGGACACGAACGCGTCGCCGATCCTGCCGAACACGGCCAGCGCCCCATCGGCGTCGTAGGCGAACAATCCCCGGCCGGGCAGTAGACAGCATTGCCGCCGGGAACGGGCTGCCCGCCACAGGCCAGGTCGCCAGCGTCACGGCAGGCGGACACAGCCGCGACCGGGAGGGGTGAACCCGACACCACAGGCCCGCAACACCCCCGACCAGTACGCCACGACCTCGGAGCAGGCCGTAGCCTGCTAATCCATTCTCCGGATTATCGGGGGAACCTCAGAACCACCCGTAAACACCACCCCAAACCCACACCGAAAACAAAACCCCACCGCCCAATCGGCGCAGCAGTGCGCGGACGTCGTCGGTGTTCACGGCACGAACACAGGGCGGGAAGTGGCCGCCGGTCAGCGGGGTGTGAACAAGCCGAGCACAGACCGGGCGGGTGCCGCGGTCAGCGGGCCGCCCGCCAAGACCATGCCGTGCGACGCGGGCGGCCGGGCAACTCGCCACGACCGACACACCACAACAGCACCGCCGCGGGATCCCCGGCGGGGGCGTCAGGGAACAGCCGACCCAAGATCAACGCCGCGAGCTCCCCCGGCACCGCCCACGACGGGTCGAGGCTGCGGGTGATGTCATGGGTGTGCAGCAGCGTTTCGGCCATACCCATTGCAGCGAAGCCGCTCGGGTCGCACGGACCCCAATGCCACGCGCGCAGGTCGGGGCCGGCGATGTCGAGCACAGCAGCCAACACCCCGCCCGCCCCCGCAATGACCTGCAACAACCGCGCAGGGGTCGCCCCGGCACGCACCGCCAGGTCACATGGCAGATAAACGTCATCGGGAGCGGCTGCGAGCTGAAACGCGTACGCGGCCAAGTCGTGAGCGATATGCGCAGCCGTATCACGACAAGTCCAAGCAAGCGACCCAGCCGACACACCCCAATCCATGGCCAGATGCGGGCTGAGGGCGGCTTGCAGGGCTTGCAGTGCCTGCCGGAGGTCGTCAGAGCCGGGGTCGCGCATGCGGTGCACTGTGTCACGTCCAGCAGCCCCGGCGACAGCCGATTTGCAGAGCTGCTGAAACTGTTAGCAAGGTCTGCCAATTGATTTCAGTAGATCACGCCGCTGTGAACGGGGTCACGCATGCGTATCGTGGTGATTTGCCGGGTTTGTCGACGCCGTTTGGTAACGGGATTGCGGGAAAAACCGCAAGGACTTTCTGAATCAGAAACTTCTTGCTAACGTCGCGCGCTGGAAGGACAGGCATACCCCCGAGGAGCGAATAATGCGTCGCACCGCCAGAGGGATCGCCGTTCTTGCCTCCGCTGCCATCGCTCTCGCGGTGACGGCCTGTGGCAACGACGCGACCGAGGCACCCAGCAAGACCGACCCCGCGGCCCTTTCGGCCGAACTGACGTGGTGGGACACGTCGGACCCCACCAACGAGGGCCCGGCGTTCAAGGAGCTCATCACCGAGTTCAACAAGAGCTACCCGAACGTGAAGATCAACTACCAGTCGGTCCCGTTCGCTGACGCGCAGAACAAGTTCAAGACGGCTGCCGCGGCCAAGTCCGGCGCCCCGGACATCCTGCGCGCCGAGGTGGCGTGGGTGCCGGAGTTCGCCTCCCTGGGCTACCTGTACAACCTCGACGGCAGCGAGCTGCTGGCCGACGAGTCGGACTACTTCACCACCCCGATGTCGGCGAACAAGTTCGAGGGCAAGACCTACGGCGTGCCGCAGGTCACCGACTCGCTCGCGCTGATGTACAACAAGAAGATCTTCACTGAGGCCGGCATCGCCGAGGCCCCGAAGACCTGGGCCGACGTGAAGACCGCCGCGGCTGCCATCAAGGCCAAGACCGGCAAGGACGGCCTGTTCATCAACGCCGGCGGCTACTTCCTGCTGCCGTTCATCTACGGCGAGGGCGGCGACCTGGTCGACACCGCCGCCAAGAAGATCACCGTGAACTCCGCGGCCAACGTCGCGGGCATCTCGGTGGCCGCCGACCTGATCAAGTCCGGCGCCGCGGTCAAGCCGCCGGCCAACGACTCCTACGGCACCATGATGACCCTGTTCAAGGAGCAGAAGGTCGCCATGATCATCAACGGCCCGTGGGAGGTCAACAACGTCCGCACCGCCCCCGCCTTCGGCGGCATCGAGAACCTCGGCGTCGCCGCGGTTCCGGCGGGCTCGGCCAAGGCCGGCGCGCCGGTCGGCGGCCACAACTACGTGCTGTACTCCGGCATGGCGCAGGACAAGGCCGCCGCGGCCATCGCGTTCGTGAAGTTCATGTCGTCGGCGTCGTCGCAGGCGTTCCTGGCCGACAAGCTGGGCCTGCTGCCGACCCGCAAGTCGGCGTACGACATCGACAAGGTGAAGAACAACGCGATCATCGCGGCGTTCCAGCCGGTCGTGGCTTCGGCCGTGGCCCGGCCGTGGATTCCCGAGGGCGGCCAGTTCTTCGTCCCGCTCGACACGATGGCGACCGAGGTCCTGATCCAGGGCAAGGACGTCAAGACCTCCCTCGACGGGGTCGCGAACAAGTACAAGACCGAGGTCGTCACCGCCTACACGGCGTCCTGACCCTCACCTGAGGCCGGTCCCCAATGGGGACCGGCCTCAGGGCCTTTCCTCTGCGCCCCTTTTCACCCCACTCGGAGCACGCCCGTGAGCACAGACACCGCCACGCCGGCCCGGACCAGCCCCCCGCCGCGTGAGACCCGACGACCCGGCCGGCTGCGCCGCAGCTGGGACAAGCACTGGTACGCCTGGGTGATGGTCGCCCCCGTCGTGCTCGTGCTCGGAGTCCTGATCTTCTATCCGCTCGGCCGCGGCATCCTGCTGTCGTTCACGAACCTGACCGAGGCCAACCAGCTCGCCGAGATCTGCAGCAAGTCGATCACCGGCACCGAGGTGTGCAAGCCGAACCCGAACGGGTGGGAGGTCGTCGGCGTCGACAACTACGCCGACATCCTCACCGGCAAGGTCGGGGAGTTCTGGCAGCAGTTCGGCGTCACCCTCATCTGGACCGTGACCTGCGTGGTGTTCCACTACGCCATCGGGCTCGGCCTGGCGGTGCTGCTCAACCGGCCGCTGCGCGGCCGAGGGATCTACCGGGTGCTGCTGATCCTGCCGTGGGCGGTGCCCGCGTTCGTGTCCGCGTTCGCGTGGCGGTTCATGTTCAACGAGCAGTTCGGCCTGATCAACTCGGTGTTCGAGTCCGTCGGCCTGGACCGCGTCGCGTGGTTCGCCGACTGGAAGACCGCGCTGCTCACCGCGATCGTCGCCAACATCTGGCTGGGCGTGCCGTTCATGATGGTGACGCTGCTCGGCGGCATGCAGACCATCCCGGGCGAGCAGTACGAGGCCGCCGAGATCGACGGCGCGACCCCGTGGCAGCGCTTCGTCAACATCACCCTGCCAGGGCTGCGCTCGGTCAGCATGACGGTGCTGCTGCTGGGCACCATCTGGACCTTCAACATGTTCCCGATCATCTTCCTGGTCACCGGCGGCGAACCGGCCGGGCAGACCGAGATCCTGGTGACCGGCGCGTTCCGGGCGGCGTTCGAGGGCATCCGCAACTACTCACTCGCCTCGACGTACGGCGTGCTGATCCTGTCCATCCTGCTCGTCTTCTCCGTGTTCTACCGGCGGGCGCTGCGCAAGCAAGGCGAGGTGTGGTGACATGACGATGACCATGGCCCCCGGCACGACGGCCGGGCAGTCCGCACCCGCCCAGCAGGTCAACAAGCACAGCCGGGCCAAGCGCAGCCCGCTGGCCTCGCTCGGCCTGCACGCGACGCTGATCGGGGCGTCGCTGATCGCGGTGTTCCCGATCGCGTGGGTGGTGCTGAGCTCGTTCAAGCCCAAGCAGTGGGTGCAGAGCAGCGAGCTGTCGCTGGTCAAGGAACCGACGCTGGGCAACTACGAGTACGTGCTGTTCGAGACGAACTTCGGCACCTGGATGCTCAACTCGGTGATCATCGCGGTGTGCACGATGGTGATCGGCATCCTGATGTCGGCGACGACCGGGTACGCGCTGTCGCGGTTCAACTTCCCGGGCCGGCGCAAGCTGATGATGGTGTTCCTGGTGACGCAGATGTTCCCGGTCGCCATCCTGATCGTGCCGATCTACCAGATCATGGCCACGCTCGGGCTGATCAACACGCATGCGTCGCTGGTCATCGCGTACCTGACGATTGCGGTGCCGTTCTGCTCGTGGATGCTCAAAGGCTACTTCGACTCGATCCCGACCTCGCTGGACGAGGCCGCCTCCATTGACGGGTGCGGGCCGTTCCAGACGTTCTGGCGGGTCATCATGCCGCTGGCCCGGCCCGGCATCGCGGTGACCGCGTTCTACACGTTCCTGACGGCGTGGGGCGAGGTGGCGTACGCGTCGGCGTTCATCCAGACCGACGACAGGTTCACCCTCGCGTACGGCATGCAGCAGTTCGTGCCGCAGTTCAACGCCCAGTGGGAGTACCTGACCGCCGCCGCGGTGCTGGTCACAGTACCCGCCGGGTTGGTGTTCCTGTACGCCCAGCGCCACCTGGTGTCCGGCCTGACCGCCGGCGGAACGAAGGGCTGAGATGGGGACGCAGACGCGGGCTCGGCTGGCCGACATCGCCGCCCAGGCGCAGGTCAGCCAGGCGACCGTGTCCCGGGTGCTCAACGACCGGCCGGGCGCGTCGGCGAGCACCCGGCAGGCGGTGCTGACCGCGCTGGACGTGCTCGGCTACGAGCGGCCCGGGCATCTGCACCGGACCGGCGCGGGGCTGGTCGGGCTGATCCTGCCGGAGCTGGACAACCCGATCTTCCCGGCGTTCGCGCAGATCGCGGAGTCGACGCTGGCGCAGCAGGGGTACACGTCGATGCTGTGCACGCAGACCCCGGGCACGGTCAGCGAGGACGAGTACGTCGACATGATGCGTGAGCGCGACGTCGCCGGGATCGTGTTCATGTCCGGCATGCACGCCGCCGCCGACGGCGACCCGGCCCGGTACCACCGGCTGACCGCCGACGGCGTGCCGTTCGTGCTGGTCAACGGGTTCCTGCCGGGGGTGGCGGCGCCGTTCGTGTCGTGCGACGAGCACGGTGCGGCCGAGCTGGCGGTGGCGCACCTGGCCTCGCTCGGGCACCGGCGCATCGGCCTGGTGTGCGGGCCGCGCCGGTACACCCCGACCCGGCGCAAGGTCGCCGGCTACCAGGCGGCGATGGCCGGGTTGTACGACGGCGACCTGGAAGAGCTGATCGAGATCGCGCCGTTCGGGGTCGAGGGCGGGCACGGGGCCGCGCTGCGGCTGCTGGAGCGGGGCGTGACGGCGATGCTGTGCGGGTCGGATCTGATGGCGCTCGGCGCGATCCGGGCGGTGCGGGCCAACGGGCTGTCGGTGCCGGGTGACGTGTCGGTGGTCGGGTTCGACGACTCGCTGCTGATGGCGTACACCGATCCGCCGCTGACCACGCTGCGCCAGCCGGTGCGGGCGATGGCCCAGGCCGCGGTGCGCGCACTGCTCGACGAGATCGGCGGGTACGCCGCCCCGCACAGCGAGTACATGTTCCGCCCGGAACTGGTCGTCCGCGGCTCGACCGCGGCGCTGCGCTGACAACGTTCTCCGTGCCCCGCCTAGGATGGCTCTCATGACCTTGAGCAAACCGACTGTGGAATTCCCCGGGGGCGAGGCCCCGACCGACCTGGTGATCACCGACCTGATCGTCGGCACCGGCGACGAGGCCGTGCCCGGCCGCCAGGTCGTCGTGCACTACGTGGGCGTGACCTTCGACGGCGGCGAGGAGTTCGACGCCTCCTGGAACCGCGGCTCCCCGTTCACCTTCCCGCTCGGCGGCGGCCGCGTCATCCAGGGCTGGGACCTGGGCGTGGCCGGCATGAAGGTCGGCGGCCGCCGTCAACTGATCATCCCGGCCAAGCTCGCCTACGGCAACCGCGGCGCCGGCGGCGTCATCAAGCCCGGCGACACGCTGGTCTTCGTCGTCGACCTCCTCGAGGTCCGCTGACCCACGCCCGACGATCTTGCGCGAACGGTGGGGACGACACGCTCGTTCCGGGCGTATCGCCAACAGTTCGTGCAAGATCGTCGGAAGCATGGCGGGGTCACGGTGAGGGATCTTGCGGGTTAGACTCTCGCGGTGCCGTTGCTGAGCGTCGCTGATTCGCTGCCGTGGGTGCCGCGGCGGGTGCTGGTCGCGGGCACGTCCGGGTCCGGTAAGACCACGCTGACGGCGGCGATCGCCGAGGTGCTGGAGCTGCCGCGGGTCGAGCTCGACGCGTTGCATCACGGGCCCGGCTGGCAGCCCCGGCCCACTTTCGCCGACGAGGTGGCCGCTTTCACGGCGCAGCCGCGGTGGGTGACCGAGTGGCAGTACAGCGAGAAGCTCGGCGACCTGCTGTCCGGCAGCGCCGACACGGTCGTCTGGCTGGACCACCCGCGCCCGCTGATCATGTGGCAGGTCATTCGGCGTACGGTGCGCCGCAGGTGGCGGCGCGAGCAGCTGTGGAACGGCAACACCGAAGGGCCGCTGCGCACGGTGTTCACCGACCCCGAGCACGTGATCCGGTGGGCGTGGCGCACGCACCGCAAACCCGGCCGGCGGGTGGCGGCGGTGCTGGAGCAGCGCGGCGAGCACGTCGCCGTGGTCAGGCTGCGCGGCCGGGCCCAGGTCCGGCGGTGGCTGCGCAGGCTGCGCGAGGACAGCCTGCTCGGGTGACCCGCCGCCCGTTAGCGGCCCTCATATGAGGTCAAAGCGCCTAAACTCGGCGTATGGAGCTATCGCTCGCCGAACAGCTGGTCCTGCTCAGTTATGAAGACGCGACCGGCAGGCCGCTGATGCCCATCAACCACCTCGACTGCGGCATCGAAGGCGCGGTGCTGCTCAGCCTGGCCAACGCGGGCCGGATCGCGATCCACCACGGGCACGTGCAGGTCTCCGACCACACGCCCACCGGCGACGCGTCGCAGGACGCGGCTCTGATGGAGATCGCCGAGGACGTCAAGGGCCACGCGCCCGACTGGTGGATCTACCACCTGGCCTCCCCGCACCACCGCCAGCGGCTGCTGGACAACCTCGTGGACAAAGGCGTGCTGCGCCGCGAGGACCACCGGGTGATGGGCGTGTTCCACCGGCCGCGGTATCCACTGGCCGACCAGGCGGGTAAGAAGGAGCTGGTGGAACGGGTCGGCAATGTGGTCAACCGCATCGCCGAACCCGATCGCGACTCGGTCAGCCTGCTCGCGCTGAGCCACACCATGATGCTGGACCGGCACTACTTCCCCGAGGTCAACCACGACGACATGCGCCACCGCGTCATGGAGCTGGCCGAGGGCGAGTGGGCCGCGCCGGCCGTCGGCAAGGTCATCTATGCGATGAACATGGCGGTCATGGCCGCCATCACCGGCGGCATCGCCTCGTCGTCCACCGCCGCGGTCTCCGGCTGACGGTCACTGCCGGAGCGCGCTGAAGAAGTCGCGGACGTCACCGGCGAGCAGGTCCGGCTGTTCCATGGCGGCGAAGTGGCCGCCGCGGTCGAATTCCGACCAGTGCCTGATGTCGTACAGCCGCTCGGCCAGCGGCCGCACGGACCGGGTGATGTCGTGGGCGAACACCGCAACGCCGACGGGCGCGCGGCAGGGTAGGGCCTGCCCGCGGGCGGCGTCGTGGTGCAGCCGCGCCGCCGACGCCGCGGTGGCGGTCAGCCAGTACAGCGAGACGTCGGTGAGGATCCGCTCGTCGCTGATCGGCGAGCGGGGATCGGTCCACTGCGCGAAGCGCTCGGCGATCCAGACCAGCTGGCCGACGGGTGAGTCGGTCAGGGCGTAGCCGATGGTCTGCGGGGTGAGGGCCTGCAGGGCCTGGTACGGCGGACGGTCGGTCATCAGCCGGCGGACTTTGTCGAGCCTGGCCTCGTCCGTGGCGGACAGAACGAGTCCGGCGTCCGGGTCGGGCCGGGTCGGCAGGTAGTTGACGTGCACGCCGACGACCTGCTCGGGCGCGACCGCGCCGAGGGCCAGCGAGATGCCCGCGCCGAAGTCGCCGCCCTGGGCCCCGTAGCGCTCGTATCCGAGGCGGCGCATGAGTTCGGCCCAGGCCCGTGCGATCCGCGGGATGTCCCAGCCGCGCTCGTGGGTCGGGCCGGAGAAGCCGTAGCCGGGGATGGACGGGATGACCAGGTGGAAGTCGCGCGACAGCGGCTCGATCAGGTCCAGGAACTCCAGGAACGAGCCGGGCCAGCCGTGGGTGAGGATCAGCGCGAGCGCGTCCGGGTTGGCCGAGCGCACGTGTACGAAGTGGATGCGCTGGCCGTCGATCTCCGTGGTGAAGTGCGGCAGTTTGTTGAGTTCGGCCTCGTGCGCGCGCCAGTCGTAGCCGGTGCGCCAGTGTTCGGCCAGTTCCTTGAGGCGGGCCAGCGGGAAGCCATAGTCCCAGCCGGCGTCGGCGACCTCGTTGGGCCAGCGGGTGCGGGCGAGCCGGTCGTCGAGGTCGTCGAGGTCGGCCTGGGGGATGTCGATGCGGAACGGTTTGATCATGGTCGGCTCCTCAGTTCGTTTGTGCCCCTAACGTTAGGTGCCCAAATGATTTTTCGTTAGGGGAACCAACGATTTGTTAGGGTGATCACATGGACGACACCGCACCCACCCGGCTGGCCGGTCTGCCCAGCTGGCTGCTCACGCAGACCGCCTCCCACGCGGGACGGCTGGTCACCGAAGGGCTGGCCGGTGTCGAGGCGCGCGGCTATCACTACCGGGTGCTGGCCACCCTCGACGAGTACGGCCCCGCCAGCCAGGCCGACCTCGGCAGGCGCAGCGGCATCCACCTGTCCGACCTGGTCGCGGCCATCAACGAGCTGGCCGCACGGGGGTACGTCCAGCGCTCCCCCGACCCCGACGACCGCCGCCGCAACGTCGTCACCGTCACCGACGCCGGACGCCGACAACTGGCCGTGCTCGACGAGCAGCTCGCCGCCGTACAGCAGCGGCTGCTCACGCCGCTGGACGGCGAGGAGCGCGCCCAGTTGTCGGTGCTGCTGACCAAACTGCTCGCGTACCACCGCATGTCGTCCTGATCACGGTGCGCGCCGCCCGGCGGCGGCCTACGGTACGGCCATGCACGGCATCCCCCGCAGCGACGAAGCACTGGCCCGGACCTACCACGACTTCGCGGTCAACGAGGCCGCCGGCCGCTCCCCCGCCTACGAGCGGCTGTGCCTGGCGGTGGCCGCCGACACCGAGGTGCTCGGCCTGCTCGGCGCGCTGCCGCTGGCAAAGCGCCAGCCCAACCTGCTGCTGGGCGCGGTACGGCTGCTCGGCGGCCCCGTCGGCGACTACCCGGCCTTCCGGGACTGGCTGCTCGCGCACTGGCCGTCGGTACGCGAGCAGATGCTGGCCCGCAGCACGCAGACCAACGAGGCCGCCCGGTGCGCCCTGCTGCTGCCCGTGCTCGCAGCGCTGCCCCAACCCCTCGCGCTGCTGGAGGTCGGCACGTCGGCGGGACTGTGCCTGTACCCGGACCGCTTCCGGTACCGCTACGGCGACCGCGCCCCGATCGGCCCCGCGGACGCGCCACTGCTCGATTGCGCCGTCGACGGTCCCGCACCGGTGCCGGACCGGCTGCCGAAGATCGTCTGGCGGGCAGGCATCGACCTGAACCCGCTCGACGTCACCGACCCCGCCGACGTGCGCTGGCTGGAAAGCCTGATCTGGCCCGAGCACCACGACCGGAGGGAGCGCCTGACGGCCGCCGCGGCGATCGCCGCCGCCGACCCGCCACTGCTGGTACGCGGCGACCTCAACGAGAGCCTGCCGGAGCTGGCCGAGCAGGCCCCCGCCGAGGCGACCCTGGTCGTTTTCCACACCGCGGTGCTCGCCTACCTCGACGCGACGGGCGTGGACCGGTTCGCGGCGCAGCTGGCCGAGCTGACCCGACGCAGGCCGGGCACGGTATGGCTGAGCAATGAAGCGCCCCGCGTCGTCCCGCAGGTCGCCGCCCGGCTGCCCCGCGAGGCCCCGCCGGGACGGTTCGTCCTCGCCGTCGACGGCCGCCCCGTCGCCTTCACCATGCCACACGGCCAGGGCATCGACTGGCTGTGACACCCGCGCGGCGGCACACCGGCACCCGCCGCCCGCCGGTCGGCGAACCCTGCCGGGCGAGCCCTGTACCCGCGCCCGCGCCGGCTCTAAAGTGTTGCGGTCGAAGGGAAAGCGATGGTGCAGCACAGCAGCCGGTCGGCCACGGACGCAGCCGGGGACAACACGGCGCTCGACGTCGCGGCCAGCTCGGTCGCAGGGCTCGGCCTGCTGGTCGGGGCCCTGGGCGCGGCCGGGCTCGTGCTCGTGCTGTGCACCAACTCGCTGGCCGGAGTCGGGCTGACCATGGTCAACATCGCGGTGCCGGCGATCGCGTTCGGATACGCGCTGCTCGGCGCCGCACCCCGCGGCTCGGCGCGGCCGCGCCGGATCGCCGCGATCACCCTCGCGGTGCTCATCGCGGCCGGTGCGACCGGCCTGAGCTGGGGCCTGTCCGGGGTGGCGATGCGGCAGTTCGCGCCCGCCGACCACGTCGGCCGGTACGGCGAGCGCGTCCAGGTGTCCGTCATGGACGCCGACTGCCGCCACGGGACCATCTGGCGGCGCGGGCCACGGGCCGACTTCTACTGCGAGGGTGCGACCTGGCGGGCCGCCGGGCGCGACGAACGCGGCCGGCTCACCCTGTTCTACCAGGAGCTGGAGCCGCGCTCGCAGAGTCGGCTCGTCGACGCGTACGTGCTGGGCAACGAGGGCTACAGCGTGGAGCGGGTCGGTGAGGTCGAGTCCTGGGCGTGGTGGGCGGGGCGGCCGCTCTGGCTGCTGCTGGGCCTGCCCGTGCTCGCCCTCGGAGTGCTGTCGCGCCGTAACCTGATGTCGCCGCGGCCCTGACCGCGGCCGGTGCCGTTTGACCGGCACGCTACCGTGCGGGTCGTGACCCGACCCGTCCCCGCCCCGTACCGTGTCACGGCCACCATCGTGGCGCTGCTCGGGCTGTCCGCCGCCGCGCCGTTCCTGTACCGGACCGGGCCCGTCGGGTACGCCGCGTTGCTGGTGCCTCTCGGGCTGCTGCTCGCGCTGGCCTGGCTGGTCCGGCTCGGGCAGTGGCTGCTCGCGGCCGGCGCGCCCCCGTGGCCGGCCCGGCTGACCCTGCACCTGGCACAGAGCCCGCAGGCCCAGCAGCGCGGCCGGGCGGTCCGGGTCGCCGACGCGGTCGGTCGCACGTCCGACTTCGACGCCACCCCGGCCGGGTACGCCGTGTGGGCGGTGCTGCAGCGCGGCAGCGCCCCGAGGCTGCACCAGCGGGTGGTGTGGGAGCGGTGGCTGCGGGAGCTGACCGGCGAGCACCGGGTGCTGGTACGCCGCCGCGCCGGTGTCGCCGTGCTGGACGTGGAGGATCGCGGGCGGATCTGGCCGTCGAGCTTCACCCTGCGCCGCCGCCCGTGGGGGGTGGCCCTGACGCCGCTGGGCGGCACGTCGACGGGCAACGACCTGTCGTGGTGGCGGCTGCTCACGGTCGTGGTGATGGTGGTGGCGCTGCTCGCGGGCCCGGCGGTCGGGCGTGGGGACTATCTGGACGCGGGGTGGGCCGCGGTGTACGTCGTGGTGCTGGCGTTCGGGGTCGGGCAGTGGTTCGGAGTGATGCCGCCGGGGCGGCAGAGCGGGCAGAAGACCGCCGGCAGCGCCCGGATACCCGGGCCGCGCGCCGAGTCCGCCAAGCCCCACCGCGGCGGCCGCTTCACGGGCACGTCGAAGACCCGCAAGCGTTAGGAAGGGCACCTTCTACATCGCATAGCGATGGGAAGGTGCCCTTCCTTTCCCTACCCCCACGGAGGGACTGCGGTTGGTGCTGGTCAGGTGGTGGTGTTGCGGCGGCGGCGGCGTACGGGGCGGCCGCCTTCGTCGGCGATGAAGGTGCGGGTCAGGGCCATCGCGATGATGATGCCGATGACCGCGCAGACCACCTGGACCAGTAGTTCGGACCAGCTCCAGGTGAAGTGCCAGCCGGCCCAGTTCCAGTCCAGCCGGGCGGGCCACATGCTCTCCCAGCCCATCTGGCGCGAGACCCAGGTGCCGAGCAGCGCGGCCAGGATGCCCACCACGAAGGTGGCGATGACTCCGATGTTCTGGCGGCCGGGGAGAACCAGCCGGCCGAGGGTGCCGATCACGATTCCGATGAGGATTGCGCTCAGGATTCCGGTCGCCGTCATGGCGCGGGTCTACCCGCTGCCGCACGGTTTAATCCTCGCCGCGATACCGGTTCCGGGCAGGCGTGGGCCGCGGGTCAGGACCAGGGCTTCTCGAGCTGGATGGTGGTGACCGAGCTGACGATCGCGGTGTAGCGCTCGGGGCGGTCGGTGAGGATGTACGCATCGGTGCGCACCGCGAGCATGGTCAGGTCGGAGTCGGCGAGTTCGTGCAGGCGGTCGGGGCCGGGGCGGGTGAGGTCCATGAACCGGCCGAGGCTGGGCCAGTCGGCGGTGGACTCGACCACCACGCAGTTGTCGTTGGTGCGCAGCACGTCGAGCAGGCGTGCGTCGGCGCCGCGGGCGAGGGCCTCGGCCAGGGACGCGGTGGTGACGGCGAACAGTTCGCCCTGTTCGTCGAACTCGCCGATGATCTCGCCGACGGTCTCGTGGGCGCCGAAGGCGCACAGCGCGGAGGGGTCGAGGATGAGGCGGATCGGCGGGACGTCGGGGTCGTGGTCGGGGTCGGTCATGCCGCCCAGCCCATGCGGCGGCGCAGTTCGTCGCGCTCGGCGCTGCCGTGCTCGGCGCGCTGCGCGGCGGCGTCGAGCTGCTCGCGGGCCCACAGGCGGGCGCGGCGGCGGCGCTCGTCGGTCAGTGGCACGCCGTGGTGGCGCTGGTAGGCCTCGGCCTCGGCGTCCTGGGCGATCTTGCGCCGGACCAGGCGGTTCACTTCGGCGGAGGCGTTCTCGTGCGTCTTGAGGTACGCGACGACGTCGTCGGCGAGGTAGAAGCTCTTGGTCTCACCCATGCCCAATAGACTACTGCGTAATTTCTGATAGGGCCATCGGGTTGATAAAGCGTTCGCTCGGGCGGGTGCCGGGCGGCTACAACATACGGCGTGATCGTGAAGTATCCGCGTACGCCGCATCTGGCCGGATCGCGCCTGCAGCCTGGTGACGAGGACCTGGCCCAGGCGCCGTTCGCGCGTATCCGGGGGCGGCACGTGGTCGCCGAGGAGAAGCTCGACGGGGCGAACGCCGGCATCAGTTTCACCGCCGACGGGCAGCTGCGGTTGCAGTCGCGGGGGCACCAGCTGTCCGGCGGGCCGCGCGAGCGGCAGTTCGCGGTGCTCAAGTCGTGGGCGGCGACGATCGCGCCGCTGCTGTGGGAGCGGCTGGGCGACCGGTACGTGTGCTACGGGGAGTGGATGTACGCCAAGCACACCGTCTTCTACGACGCGCTGCCGCACTACTTCTGCGAGTTCGACGTGCTTGACACGGCCACGGGCGAGTACCTGGACACGCCGCGGCGGCAGGAGCTGCTGGACGGGCTGCCGGTGCGCAGTGTGCCGGTGCTCGCGGCGGGGCCGTTCGAGCGGTTGGAGCAGTTGACGGGGCTGGTGGGGCCGTCGGTGTGCCGTACGCCCAGGTGGCGTGAGGGGCTGGCCGCCGCGGCGGTGGAGGCCGGGGTCGACCCGGAGCGGGCCGCGGCCGAGAGCGACCGTGCCGACGAGATGGAGGGCCTGTACCTCAAGGTCGAGGAGGGCGGCCGGGTGGTGGAGCGCTACAAGTGGGTGCGGCACAGCTTCCTGACGGCGGTGCTGGACTCCGGCTCGCACTGGGCGGACCGGCCGATCGTGGCCAACCGCCTCGCCGACCCCGAGGTGCTGTATGCGGGCCTTTGAGCGGCTGTGCCCGGCCGGGCCGGGCTGGGCGCTGGACTGGGCCGCGGTCGAGCGGGAGTTCGGCTGGATTCGGCGGCTGGCCAGCGTGCCGCAGGATCCGGTGCATCATGCCGAAGGAGATGTGCTGACCCATACCCGGATGGCGGCCGAGGCGCTGACGGCGCTGCCGCAGTGGCGGGACCGGCCACGGGATGAGCAGGTGCGGCTGTTCGCGGCGGTGCTGCTGCACGACGTGGCCAAACCGGACTGCACCCGGCACGAGGACGGGCGGGTGACCGCGCACGGGCACTCCCGGCGCGGGGAGCTGATCGCGCGGCGGGTGCTGTGGGAGGCGGGCGCGCCGATCGAGTGGCGTGAGCACGTGGCGGCGCTGGTGCGCCACCACCAGGTGCCGTTCTGGGCGCTGGAGCGTCCGGATCTGGAGCAGATCACGCTGCGGGTGTCACTGGTCGCGCGCAACGACGACCTGGCGCTGCTGGCGACCGCTGACATCCTGGGCCGGGTCTGCGCGGACGCGGACACGGTGCTGGAGAACATCGGACTGTTCCGGGAGTACTGCGCGGACCTGGGGGTGCTGGACCGGCCGTGGGAGTTCGCCTCCGATCATGCGCGGTTCATGTACTTCCGCACGCCGGGCCGTGATCCGCGGTACGCGGCGTTCGACGACACCCGGCTGACGGTGACGGTGCTGTCGGGGCTGCCCGGGGTCGGTAAGGACACGTGGCTGGCGGCGAACCGGCCGGAGTTGCCGGTGGTGAGCCTGGACGCGATCCGGGAGCAGTCGGGGGTGGACCCGGCCGGTGACCAGCGGGTGGTCGCCGCGGCGGCGCACGAGCTGGCACGCGGACACCTGCGGGCGGGGCGCTCGTTCGCGTGGAACGCGACGAACGTGTCACGCCAGCTGCGCGAGCTGTGCATCGGCCTGGCGGCGGCGTACCGGGCGCGGGTGGAATCGGTGGCGCTGGAGGCGCCGGGTCCGGTGCTGCGGGCGCGCAACGCGGCCAGGCCGGCGCCGGTGCCCGACGCGGTGATCGATAGGATGATCCGCAGGTGGGAGACCCCCGATGTGACGGAGTCGCACACCCTACACCGACTGGACACGAATGATCGTGTACTTCACGTGATCCCGCGGTCACGGGTGGCCTAGAGTAGGCGAGTGATCGAATCGCAGAGCGTCACTGACGCACTACGTATAGCAGCCGAAAGACGTCAAACCTGCGGTTTCTTCTTCGACTTCGACGGCACCCTTTCCGAGATCCGCGACGACCCGGCCGGCGTCGAACCGGTCCCGGGCGCCGTGGCGGCCGTGGCCGAGATCGCCGAACACATCCGCACCGTCGCGGTCGTGTCGGGACGGCCCGTCGACTTCCTGCGCAAGCACTTCGGCGGGCTGCCGGTCCGCCTGTACGGCCTCTACGGCATGGAGTCCCTCGACGCCGACGGGACCCTGTGGACCGACCCCGAGGTCGTGCCGTGGATCTCCGCGGTCGCCGACGTCGCCAAGCGGGCCGTCACCGAACTCGACCCCGACATCCTCGTCGAGGACAAGCGGCTGTCGGTGGCGCTGCACTACCGCACCGCCCCGCACCTGCGCGCCCAGGTCGAACGCTGGGGCGGCGACCGCGCTTCCGAATACGGCCTGTCGCCGCTGCCAGGCCGGATGGTCCTCGAACTCAAACCCCCGATCCGCCGCGACAAGGGCGGCGTCATGCGCTCGGCGACCCGCGACCTGGACTGCGTCTGGTACTTCGGCGACGACCTCGGCGACCTGCCCGCTCTGACCGCGCTCGCCGACCGCGCCAAGACCGACCGCGCCTTCGAGGTGTTCCGGGTCGGGGTGTCCAACCCCGAGACCGGCGACCAGGTCGCGGCCATGATGGACGTCATCGTCGGCTCGCCGCGCGACCTGGTGCCACTGCTGCGCCGGGCCGGGCAGGCCTTCACCCCCTCGCACACCTGATCGAAGCCCCGGCGGCCGCAGGATTGAGCTGCCCGCCGCCGGGGTAAGCGCTGATCATGCCGGAATCAGTCATGGTGTTCTCACCGTCCCCGCAGCTCACCGTCACCATCGAGCAGGTCGGTGACGAGGAGGAGATCCACCTGCACGCCGGCGGCCAGGGTGTCTGGGTCGCCCGCATGATCAAATCCTTGGGCGTACGGGTCGTGCTGTGCTCGGCGTTCGGCGACGAGACCGGCCGCGTCGTGCGCAACCTCATCCTCGACGAGGGCCTGGAGGTCGGCGCGATCGACGTCGCCGCCCGCAACGGCGCCTACGTGCACGACCGCCGCGACGGCACCCGCAACGAGATCGCCCAGGCCCCCGGGCAGCCACTGAGCCGCCACGACCAGGACGAGCTGTACAACGTCGCGCTCGCCGAGGGCCTACGCGCCGACGTCGCGATGCTCGCCGGGGTCGCCGACCCGCAGGTGCTGCCGCCTGACGTGTACCGGCGGCTGGCCGGCGACCTGCGCCGCAACGGCACCAAGGTCGTCGCGGATCTGTCCGGCGACTACCTGACCGCCGTCCTGGAAGGCGGCGTCGACGTGCTCAAGGTGTCGCACGAGGAGGTGCTGCGCGACGGCCGGGCCACCGAGGAGACCATCCCGGGCCTGGTCGCGGCCATGCACCGGCTGCGCGAGGAGGGCGCGGGCGCGGTCGTGCTCAGCCGCGCCGAGCACCCCGCGCTGGTGCTCATCGACGACGAGGTCCGCCAGGTCGAACTGCCGCGCCTGGAGCCCGCCGACCACCGCGGCGCGGGCGACTCGATGACCGCCGGGGTCGTCGCGATGCTGGCGCGCGGCCGCGACCTCGAAGAGGCCATCCGCACCGGCGCGGCCGCGGGCGCCCTCAACGTCACCCGCCACGGCCTGGGCACCGGCCGCGCCGACGTGATCGACCAGTTCACCACCCGGGTCAAGCTGACCCCGCTGCCGGGCGCGAGCGCCGCGGTCCCTCCGGCCGAGCAGCGCGGCGGGCACACGTCCCCCGAGCAGCTCGCGGAGAAGGTGAAGCGCTCGTGACCGGCTCCCCCGCACCGACGAAAGGAAGTCTGATGACCCGGGTCCTGATCACCAACGACGACGGCATCGAAGCACCCGGGCTGCACCGGCTCGCCCACGCCGCGGCCGCCGCCGGGTTCGACGTCGTGGTGGCGGCCCCGGCCCGCGACTCCAGCGGCGCCAGCGCCGCGATCAGCGCCGTCGCCCAGGACGGCCGCATAATCGTCGAGGAGCGCAAACTGCCGGATCTGGACGGCGTGCCCGCGTACGCGGTGACCGGCACCCCGGCGCTGGCCGCGCTGATCGCGACCCGGGGCGCGTTCGGCGACCCGCCCGACGTGGTGCTGTCCGGCGTCAACCGGGGCGCGAACGCCGGCCCTGCGGTCCTGCACTCGGGCACCGTCGGCGCGGCGCTGACCGGGGCCACCTACGGCTGCCGTGGCCTGGCCGTGTCCCTGGACCTGGCCGACGGCGACCTGACCGACGACGACCGGCACTGGGACACCGCAGCGGGGTACGCGGTCGCGCTGCTGCGGTTGCTCGACGAGCTGCCGAAGGAGACCGTGCTCAACCTGAACGTGCCCGATCTGCCGGCCGACCAGGTCCGCGGGCTGTGCCGGGCCAAGTTCGGCCGGTTCGGCCAGGTGCAGATGCGCATCGCCGAGCGTGGCAGCGGCTTCGTGCGCACCGCCCTGGAGGACACCGGCGCGCACCTGGAGCCGGGCACCGACATGGCGCTGCTTGCCGACGGGTATGCCACCGTGACACCGCTGCAGCCGCTCGGCGAGGCCGCCGTGGAACTGCCCGACCTGGCGGATCTGCTGACGACCGTGTGAGCTACGCCGACGAGCCCAGTGCGGAGATCAGGGCGACGCCGCCGCAGCACAGCAGGAAGAACACCGGGAAGAACACCAGCATGATGAGGTAGTTCGACCACATGCCGAAGGTGGTGACGTCGGCGCCCTGCCCGTCGTGGACCCGGTTGCGCCAGCCGCCGAACCGGAACGCGAGCTGGTGTCCCGCGCCGGGGTGCACGGTCAGCGCCGTCTTGATCATCGGCATGCCGATGAAGTCGGTGACCTTGGCCTCGTGCGGCCCGGCCGGGACCACGATGTAGTAGGTGCCCTCGCCGGCGAACGGCACCTCTCGTCCGTCGATCTTCAACCGGCAGGTGGACGCCGCGGACACGATGTACGGGCCGCGGTTGAAGCTCACGATCAGCACGCCGTGGCCCTCCGGCACGGGCACGGGCATCGGATACGCGGTGTAGGGCATGACCGGAGCGGGGGGCAAGGGGTGCGACATGCGGCAGATCATGCCAGAACCCCGCGACGGTCGCGACCGTCCACAAACGAACCGGTGGAACCCGTCGCGGCTCCAGGGAAGCCGCACGCCGGTGGTCAGTGGGCCGGGTTCGGAGTGTGGGGTTTGCGGCCGAGTTGGCGCCAGCCGGTCTCGGCGACGTCGACGCCGTAGTGCTCGGCGGCGGCGAGCAGGTTGGCGAAGGCCAGGTCGCGGTCGTCGTCGTTGACGCCGACGACCTGGTCGAAGCGGGCCAGGGCGTTGCGCACGTGATCGGCGTCGGTCAGCGGCAGCTTGCGGCTGTCCGGGAACGCGAACACCGACTCGGGCAGGCGGTTCTTCTCGGCGGTGCTCAGCTCGCCCTGCACCTCGTACGCCCGCCAGGTGGTTTTGATCTTGGTTGTCATGGTCACATCATGAGCTGGTCGATGGTGATGGGCAGGTCGCGCAGGCGGCGGCCGGTGGCGTGGTGCACGGCGTTGCCGATCGCCGCGGCGACGCCGACCAGGCCGATCTCCCCGATGCCCTTGGTGCCCGACGGAGTGTACCGGTCGGGTTCACCGACGAAGACGACCTCGATGTCGGGCACGTCGGCGTTGACGGCGACCAGGTAGTCGCCGAAGGTGCCGTTGGCGACCCGGCCGGTGCCGGGGTCGGTCAGGGTGTCCTCGAACAGGGCCTGGCCGATGCCGCCGACGGTCGCGCCGATGATCTGGCTGCGGGCCAGCTTCTGGTTGAGGATGCGCCCGCCGTCGGTGACGCTGACGACCCGGCGTACCCGCAGCCGGCCGATCATCGGGTCGATGGCGACCTCGACGAACCGGGCCCCGTACGGGCCCGCGTGGACCATGGACGCGGCGGCCGCGTCCGGTGGCCGCAGCCGGCCGTCGCCGGACGCCTCGACCAGACCCTGCCCGGCGAGCAGGTCGGCGATGGCGACCCGCACCGACGGGTCGTCGCGGCGGCACAGCGCGCCGTCGCGGCAGACCACGTCATCGGGACCCAGCCCGTGCAGCGGCGAGTCGTCGCCGGTCAGGTCCAGCAGCGCCCCCTGCAGGTGGCTCACGGCGTCGATGACGGCGTTGGACAGCGACGAGGCCAGCCCGGAGCCGCCGGAGTGCGCCGAGGCGGGCAGGTCGCTGTCGCCGAGCTGGAAGTCGACCTGCTGCGGGTGCAGGCCGAGCAGATCCGCGGCGACCTGCGTGATGATCGTGTAGGTGCCGGTGCCGATGTCGGTGGCCGCCGAGCGCACGGCGGCGGTGCCGTCGGCGTACACCGTGACCCGGGCCTGGGACACCGGCATGTAGGCGAAGAACCCGGTGGCGGCCATGCCCCAGCCGATGAGCAGGTCGCCCTCACGCATCGACGACGGCCGCGGGTCGCGCCGCGACCAGCCGAACAGCTCCGCGCCGACCTTGCAGCACTCGATGACGGCGTTCGACGACCAGGGTTTGCCGGTCGCCGGGTCGAGGTCGGTGGCGAGGTTGCGCAGCCGCAGTTCGAGCGGGTCCATGCCGAGTTCGTGGGCGAGCTCGTCCATGGCGGTCTCGATCGCCCAGTTGCCCTCGGCCTCGCCGGGCGCGCGCATGGACGTCGGGTAGCGGCGGTTGAGCCGTACGGTGCGTTCCACGGTGGCGACGTTCGGGCAGTTGTACAGGTGCGGTGTGCCGCTGGTGAGCAGCCCCACCGCCGGGAAGTCGATCGACGACAGGCACGACGCCCGGTGCTCGATCATGGTGAGCACACCGTCGCGGCCGGCGCCGAGGCGCACCTGGTGCTCGCTGTTGGGTCGGTGGCCGACGAGTTTGAACATCTGGGGCCGGGTAAGCATGACCTTGACGGGGCGGCCGAGTTCGCGGGCGGCTCCGGCGGCCAGGAGTTTGTACGGCCACTGGTTGAGCCCGGCGCCGAATCCGCCGCCGAGGTAGGGCGTGTGCACGCGTACGCCCGATTCCGGCACGCCGAACATGACGGCCAGCGTGGTGCGCAGCGCGTTGGTGCCCTGCGTGGAGTCGTGGATCTCCAGGTGGTCGCCGTCCCACGCGGCGACGCAGCCCATCAGCCCGAGCGGGTTGTTGGTGTTCTCGGGCGTCGTGTAGGTTGCGCCGACGCGCACGTCGGCGGCTGCCCAGCCGGCCTCGGTGTCGCCGCGGGACGTGTCGGGTGACAGCGCCAGCGGCTCCGGCTGCCCGTCGGCGGGGTCGAGCAGCGCCGGCTCGGCCGCGTAGGTGATCTCGATGAGCCGGGCGGCCTCGGTCGCCTCCTGCGGGGTGTCCGCGACGACCAAGGCGACCTCCTGGCCGTGGAAGACGATCCGGCCGTCCTGCATCGGCGCGATCGGGGCCTCGCCGAACAGCACGGGCGCCGGGGCGTTCAGGCGCGGGAAGTTCTCGTGCGTGAACACGGCCCGCACGCCGGGCAGGGTCAGCAGCGCACTGGTGTCGATCTTCGTGACGCTACCGGCCGGGATGGTCGAGGTGACGATCACGGCGTGCAGCATGCCGGGCAGGGTGACGTCGCTGGAGTACGGCGCGCTGCCGGTGACCTTGTGCGGGCCGTCGACGCGGTCGATCCCCTTGCCGACCCAGGTGCCGAGATCGGGTTTCGTGGCGGTCATCGCGACGCCTCCGTCATGGTGAGCAGCTGCCGGGACAGCGTGCGGACCGCGAGGTCCACCTTGAACGCGGTGCCGGGCACGGTGAACGCCGACGCCATGGTGGCGCGGCCGGCCTGTTCGAAGCGCACCGGGTCGACGTGGGTGCCGCGCAGCATCTCCTCGGCCTCGCGGGCCCGCCAGGGCACCGAGCCGACGCCGCCGAGCGCGATGCGGATGTCGGCGATCATGTCGCCGTCCATCTGCAGCGCTACCGCGGCCGAGGTCAGCGCGAACTCGTAGGAGGCCCGGTCGCGGACCTTCAGGTAACCCGACCGCCAGCCGCTGGGCAGCAGCGGGATGTCGAGCTCGGTGATCAGGTCGCCGTGGCCGAGCACGTTCTCGATCGACGGGCCCTCGTCGGCGCGGACCCAGAACTCGGTCAGCGGGATGCGCCGCTGCCCGCTCGGCCCGGTGACCAGCACCGACGCCTCGACGGCGACCAGTGGCACGGCGACGTCGGAGGCGTGCAGGGCGATGCAGCGCTCGTCGACGCCGAGCACGGCGTGCATCCGGGCGACGTTGTCCACGGCGGCGCAGCCGGAGTCGGGGCTGCGCCGGTTGCAGGCCGACACGGTCGGGTCGCGGAAGTACCGGCAGCGGGTGCGCTGCAGCAGGTTGCCGCCGATGGTGGCCATGTTGCGCAGCTGCACCGACGCCCCCTGCAGCAGCGCCGAGCGCACGAACGCCAGGCGCTGCGCGACCACGGGTTCGGCGGCCAGTTCCTCCATCGTGGTCAGCGCGCCGACCTTGAGCTGCTGACTCTCCACGAGGATGCCGCGCAGCGGCAGGCGGGTGATGTCGACCAGCCGGTCGGGTGTCCACACGCCGTCCTTCATCAGGTCGACCTGGGTGGTGCCGCCGGCCAGGAACGCGGCCTGCGGGTCGGCGGCCACCGTGGCGACGGCCTCGTCGACGGCGGCGGGACGGTCGTACACGAAGGCCCTCATCACGCACCTGCCCCGTCGGCGATCTCACGGACGGCGGCGACGATGTTGGGGTACGCGCCGCACCGGCACAGGTTGCCCGACATGTACTCGCGGATCTCGGCGTCGCTGCCGGCGCGGCCTTCGCGCAGCAGGCACACCGCGGACATCAGCTGCCCGGAGGTGCAGAAACCGCACTGGAACGCGTCGTGGCGCAGGAACGCCTCCTGCATCGGGTGCATGCCCAGCTCGCCGGCGAGCCCTTCGACGGTGGTGACCTGGCGGCCGTCGACCTGCGCGGCGAGCATCAGGCAGGACAGCACCCGGGCTCCGTCGACGTGCACCGTGCACGCGCCGCAGGCACCCTGGTCGCAGCCGCGTTTGGTGCCGGTCAGGCCGGAGCTGTCACGCAGTGCCTCCAGCAGGGTGGTGCGGGTGTCGACGCGCCACTGCACGGGCGCGCCGTTGACGACGGCGAACACGTCGACGGTGTACTGATCCTGCTTCGCTGGGGCACGTGTACCGCTTCGGGTGGTTTTCATAGGACGCCTCCGGCCGCCGCCCGGTCGCCGCAGGGCCCTGCCGCGCCGACGACCGGCATGGAGTGGACATCTCAGGATGCCATCGATCGCCGCAGCTCAGAGCCGATTCGGCACATCCGGTACGGCGGAGGTGAGCACGGGCGCAGGGTGGTGACACACCGTCGAACAGGTCCTCAGGTTCATGATCGGCCCGATCAGGGGGTGGGTGAAATGGTGTAAAGGGTGGTGTAGGGGGCATGGGGACTTAGGGTGTTGGGGGATCACCCCCGACCGTGTGGAGCTAGTACGGGAGGGAACGTATGGGAGACAAGCAGTTCTTTCGCAAGGTCGCCGAGTTGTCGGGGCTGACCGTGGAGGAAGCGGCCGACACGACGCGCGCGACGCTGGAGTGCCTGGCGGCACGGCTGAGCAACGGGGAGAACCGGCACCTGGCGGCGCACCTGCACGAGGGGTTGCGGGACTCGTTGCCGCCCAACGGGCGCATCAAGTGCTTCGACCTGCCGGAGCTGCTGCGGCGGGTCCAGGAGCGGACCGGGCTCAACGAGCGCGACACCGACGCCGGGGTGCGCGGGGTGTTCACGGCCCTGCGCGAGGACCTCGGCGACGAGACGTTCGACCACGTCATGCAGCAGCTGCCCAACGATTTCCGGACCATGGCACGCGGCCGGGTCCGGGCCGCGGCCTAGGGCTTGCGGTAAGCCGTCAGGCTGGTGCGGTCGGCGGACCCGGCGGTCTCCGAGCGCACCAGCCCCACGTCCGGGGCATAGAAGCGCAGCACACGGACGTCGCGCAGCAGCGGCGAGGTCTGCTCGATCGCCACGACGTCGCGGTAGGCGCCCGCGGGCACGCTGACCTGCTCGTGCGTGGCCAGTACCCGGGCGGAGTCCTCGGCCCGGCCGCGGCTGTACCCGATCCGCCAGCGCTGGCCGGGCACAGGCCGGGCCGACATCGCGATGCCGGGCTGCGCGTTCTGCTGCCCGGCCTGCCAGCCGTCGACGCCGGTGAGGGTGCCGTTGACATAGTCACGAGCGGTCTCGCCCAGCAGCCACACGTTGCCGGCGCTGTCCTGGGCGTACCAGCGGCTCTCGTCGCGCACGACGCCGCCGCCGGCGTCGGTGGTCAGCGAACGCGCCGCGACCGCGGCGATACCCGCGACGGCGGGGCCGGGCCCGACGGTGACCTCGGTGCGGAAATCGCCGTCTGGGCTCGGGGTGTCGTAGCTCCACCGGGCCCCGGCCGGTAGCGGCAGGTAGGGGTTGTCGACGACGGTGGTGAAGTCGGCGGGGTCGAGCCGCACGGGCTGCGCGCCCTGCGGCAGCGGCGACGGCGCCGGGGTCGGCGCGGGCGTCGGCGCGGCGGCCGGCTGAGCGGCCGGGCCGAGCAGCAGGCTCGCGGTCAGGGCCAGCGCGAGGGTGAGCGGCTGCAGGTGGCGCACCTGTCCATGCTCGCAACGCAGCTGCACCGGAAATCTGCGTTTGGCGGTAACCGCCCGGTTGAATCCCGATATTGGAAAGATGAGCGGCGTGAGCGAGCGCAGCACCCATGTGGTCGTCATCGGCGGCGGGTTCGCCGGCGTCGCGTGCGCCAGAACCCTGACCGGCCAGCCCGACATCCGGGTGACCCTGCTGGACCGCAACGGCTACCACCAGTTTCAGCCGCTGCTGTACCAGGTCGCCACGGCCGAACTCGACCCCGCCGACGTGTCCTACGACCTCGCCGAGATGTTCGCCGACCACGACAACGTGCAGGTCCGCACCGCCGACGTCGTCGCGGTCGACCCGCAGACCCATACCGTGTCGCTGGCCGACGGCGACACCGTCACCGGCGACGTGTTGGTGCTGGCCGCAGGCGCGCAGGCCAACTTCTTCGGCGTGCCCGGCGCTGCCCAGCACACGTTCCCGCTGTACACCCTCGACGACGCCCTCAGACTGCGCGAGCGGCTGCGGTCGGTCTACCAGGAGGCGGCCGCCGAGGGTCCGGCCAGCGCGGGTGAGATCACGTTCGTGGTCGTCGGCGGTGGCCCGACCGGCGTGGAGACCGCCGGGGCGCTGGCCGAACTCGTCGGCACGATCCTGCCCCGCCAGTTCGAGAAGCTCGCGCTGATCCGGTCCCGGGTCGTGCTCGTCGACCACGGTCACGCCGTGCTGGGCCCGTTCGGCCCGGACGCGCAGGCCTACGCCGCCCAGCAGCTGCAACGCCGCGGCGTACGGCTGCGGCTGGGTGTCACCGCCACCGAGGTCGCCCCGGACCATGTCATCCTCGACGACGGCACGACCGTGCCGACCCGGGCGGTGATCTGGGGCGGTGGCGTGTCGGCCGCGCCGCTGGTCGGCGAATGCCGCATGCCGACCGGGCGCGGCGGGCGCATCGACGTGCGCCCCGATCTGACCGTCGACGGTCACCCGGGTGTCTACGCCGCCGGTGACGCCGCGAACATCCCCGGCGCCGACGGGCTGCCGCTGCCGCAGCTCGCGTCGGTGGCGCAGCAGGCCGGCCGGGTCGTCGGGTTCAACATCATCGCCGAGGCGAACGGGCGGCCGCGCAGCGCGTTCGCGTACCACGACAAGGGCATCATGGCGATGATCGGCCGGGACGCGGCCATCGCCGAACTCGGCGCGCGCCACCACGAGCTGCACGGCAGGATCGCGTTCGCGGCATGGCTGGGCATCCACGCGTACCTGATGGCCGACGCGAAGGCCGAGACCAACGCGTTCATCACCTGGGCCGAGGAGTTCTACCTGCACCCCGGCCACTGCCCGGAGCGGCTGCTCGTCCCGCCCGTCACCGCATCTGCCGCCAGGAGCGCGTCATGACCGCACCCGCCACACCCACGCCCGCCGACGTGTTCGTCATCTTCGGCATCACCGGCGACCTGGCCAAGGTGATGACGTTCCGGTCGCTGTACCGGCTCGACCGCCGCGGCCTGCTCGACTGCCCGATCATCGGCGTCGCCGGGCAGGACTGGACCGTCGAGCAGCTGCGCGACCACGCCCGCGAGTGCATCGCCGGGACCGGCGAACCCGTCGACGACACGGTGTTCGCGCGGTTCGCGGCCCGGCTGTCGTACGTGTCGGGCGACTTCACCGACGCCGGCCTGTACCAGCGGGTCGCCGCGGCGGTCGGTGACGCGAAGGCCCCGGTGTCGTACCTGGAGATCCCGCCGTCGCTGTTCGCGGCCGTCGTCAAGGGCCTGTCCGAGGCCGGGCTGGTGCGGGGCGGGCGGGTCGTGGTCGAGAAGCCGTTCGGCCACGACCTGGCCTCGGCCCGGGAACTGGCCGACCAGCTGCACGAGTACCTCGACGAGTCGCAGCTGTTCCGCATCGACCACTTCCTCGGCAAGATGGGCACCGAGGAGCTGGTGTACCTGCGGTTCGCCAACACGATGCTGGAACCGGTGTGGAACCGCTCCTACGTCGACAGCGTGCAGATCACCATGGCCGAGAGCTTCGGCGTGGCCGACCGCGGCCACTTCTACGACCCGGTCGGCGCGCTGCGCGACGTCGTCGTCAACCACCTCATGCAGGTCCTGGCCGGCGGGGCGATGGAGCCACCGGCCGGACGGCGTCCCGACGCGGTCAAGAACGCCAGCAACGCGCTGTGGAGCGCCGTGCTCGACGCCGACCCAGCGAACTACGTGCGCGGCCAGTACGACGGTTACGCCGACATCGACGGCGTCAAGCCCGGCTCGACGACCGAGACGTACGCCGCCCTGAAACTGGAGATCGACAACTGGCGCTGGTCCGGGGTGCCGTTCTTCATCCGCACCGGCAAGTGCCTGCCGGTGACCCAGACCGAGTTCCGGGTCGTGTTCAAGCGCCCGCCACGCCTGGGCCTGCCCGCGCTGGCCGGGAAGATCCCCGAACCCGACCAGTTCGTCATCAAGCTCGACCCGACCACCGGGGCACGGCTGCGCCTGGACGCCCGCCGTGCCGACGCCGACGGCCCCGAACCGATCACCCTGGACATGGAGTTCGCCGCCGAGGGCGGCGAAGGACCTACGCCGTACGAGGTGCTGCTGCACGCCGCCCTGCTCGGCGACGCGAACCGGTTCACCCGCCAGGACGGCGTCGAGGAGTGCTGGCGCATCCTGCAGCCGCTGCTGGACAAGCCGTCGCCGATCGAACCCTACGCTCCCGGCAGCTGGGGCCCGGCCGGGGCGGACAAGCTCGTCGAAGGCCACGGCTGGCGCGGCCCGTGGATCGTCGACACGGATCCGCCCGGAAAGATGCCATGACCGCCCATGCCGGACCCGGTGTCGTCTCCTCGGCCGCCCCGTCGCCGTTCCCGCCGATCGAGGAGTACGCCTACCTGTCCGACTGCCACACCGGCGCGCTCGTCGCGCCGGACGGGTCCGTCGACTGGCTGTGTGTGCCCCGCTTCGACTCGCCCAGCATCTTCGCCAGCCTGCTGGACCGCGAGAGCGGCATGTTCAAGTTCGGCCCGTACGGCATCGACCACCCCACCGCCCGCCACTACGTGCCCGGCACCAACGTGCTGGAGACCGCGTGGCGCACCAAGACCGGCTGGCTGGTCGTCCGCGACGCCCTCGTGCTCGGCCCCGCCGCAGCCGATGACACCGTCAACCCGCACACCCGCCCACCGGTCGACGTCGACGCCACCCACATCCTGGTCCGCACCGCCGAAGTCGTCGCCGGCACCGTAGCCCTGCAGCTCATCTGCGAACCCGTGTTCGACTACGGCCGCGAGCCGGCGACCTGGCAGCTGCTCGACGGAGGCCGCCGCACCGCCGACGCGACCGGCGGGGGTCTAACCGTACGCCTGGCCACCGACCTGACCCTCGGCGTCGAAGGCGGCCGCGTCCGCGCCCGGCACACCCTGCAGGCCGGACAGCGCGCCTTCTGCGCCCTGTCCTGGGCCGACGGCCTGCTCACCCCCACCGACCCCGATCAGGCCCGCGCCGCGATCGAGCAGACGTGCGAATTCTGGCGGCTGTGGCTGGCCCAGGCCCGCATCCCCGACCACCGGTGGCGCGACCCGCTGCAACGGTCCGCGCTGGCGATCAAGGGTCTCACCTACGTGCCGACCGGCGCGACCGTCGCCGCCGCCACCACCTCGCTGCCCGAGACTCCCGGCGGGTCGCGCAACTGGGACTACCGCTACACGTGGATGCGCGACAGCACCTTCACGCTGCGGGCCCTGCACCTGCTGAACCTCGACTGGGAGGCCGAGGAGTTCATGCAGTTCATCGCCGACGTGGAACCCACCGAGGACGGCTCCCTGCAGATCATGTACGGCATCGACGGCCGCCGCGAACTGCCCGAGACCTCCGTCGACGAGCTGTCTGGCTACAACGGCGCCAGGCCGGTGCGCGTCGGCAACGCCGCCTACCGGCAGCGGCAGAACGACGTCTACGGGGCCGTGCTCGACGCGATCCTGCTGCACAGCCGCCGCAGCCAGCGCCTGCCCCGTCGGCTGTGGCCGCTGGTCGTGTCGCAGGCCGACTGTGCCACGAAGGCCTGGACCGAACCCGACCAGGGCATCTGGGAGGCCCGCGGCGACCCGCAGCACTACGTGTCCAGCAAACTCATGTGCTGGGTGGCGCTGGACCGCGCCGCGAAGCTCGCCGTGCTGCGCGGCGACGGCGAACGCGCCGCCGACTGGGCGCGGACCGCCGAGCAGATCCGCGCCGACATCCTCGCCAACGGCGTCACCGCCGACGGCGTCCTGCGCCAGCACTACGGCACCGACGCCCTCGACGCCTCCACCCTGCTCGCCGCCGTGTTCCGGTTCCTGCCCGGCGACGACCCCCGCCTGAAGGCGACCGTCGACGCCATCGCCACCGGGCTCACCGACAACGGATTCGTGCTGCGCTACCGCACCGACCAGACCGACGACGGGCAGACCGGCCGCGAAGGCACCTTTCTGATCTGCTCGTTCTGGCTGGTGTCCGCCCTGGCCATCGTCGGCGACCTGCAAAAAGCCCGGGACCTGATGGAACGGCTGCTGCGGGTGCGCTCGCCGCTGGGCCTGTACGCCGAGGAGTTCGACGCCCAGACCGGCAGGCACCTGGGCAACTTCCCCCAAGCCTTCTCACACCTGGCGCTCATCGGAGCCGCCGGGATGATCATTCTCGCGGAGCGGTTGGGAGAACTCTGATGGACGCATACGACGTGATCATCATCGGTACCGGCGCCGGCGGCGGCACCCTGGCCCGTTACCTCGCGCCGTCCGGCAAGCGCGTCCTGCTGCTCGAACGCGGCGACTGGCTGCCCCGCGAGCCGGAGAACTGGGACACCGCCGAAGTCTTCATCGACAACCGGTACATCTCCAAGGACACCTGGTACGACAAGCACGGCAACGGGTTCCAGCCGCAGGTCCACTACTACGTCGGCGGCGCGACCAAGCTCTACGGCGCGGCCCTGTACCGGCTGCGCCGCGAGGACTTCGGGCAGCTCAAGCACCACGACGGCATCTCCCCGGCCTGGCCCGTCTCCTACGAGGAGATGGAGCCGTATTACACGATGGCCGAGCAGCTGTACGAGGTGCACGGCAACCGCGGCGAGGACCCCACCGAACCCTTCGCGTCCGGGCCCTACCCGTACCCGGCCCTGCACCACGAGCCGCGCATCCAGCAGCTGTCCGACGACCTCGCGGCCGCCGGCTACCACCCGTTCCACGCCCCGGTCGGGGTGCGGCTCAACGAGCAGAACATGCCCTACAGCATCTGCGTGCGCTGCCAGCACTGCGACGGCTTCCCGTGCCCGCTGCACGCCAAGTCCGACGCCGAGACCCTGGCCGTGCGGCCCGCGCTGCAGGCGCCCAACGTCACCCTGCTCACCCACGCCCACGCCGTACGCCTGGAGACCAACCTCGCCGGCACCGCCGTCACCCAGGTCGTCGTGGACCACGAAGGCCACGAGGAGCGCTACGCCGCCGACATCGTCGTGGTGTCGGCAGGCGCGGCCAACTCCGCGAAGCTGCTGCTGATGTCGGCCAGCGACCTGCACCCGCACGGCCTGGCGAACTCGTCCGACCAGGTCGGGCGCAACTACATGTACCACCTGTCGCAGGCCGTGCTCGCCCTGTCGCGCGAACCCAACGAGACCAGGTTCCAGAAGACCCTGGGCCTCAACGACTTCTACTTCCGCGGCCCCGACTTCGACTACCCCATGGGCAACATCCAGATGATCGGCAAGTCCGAGCCCGACATGTACCGCGGCGAGAAGCCGCTGGCCACCAAACTCGCCCCGAGCTGGGCGCTGGCCGACGTCGCCCGGCACGCCGTCGACTTCTGGCTGTCCACCGAGGACCTGCCCCGGCCCGACAACCGGGTGACCGTCAGCCGCGACGGCCACATCACGCTCGACTACACCCCGAGCAACCCCACCGCCGCCAAACGGCTCTACCACCAGCTCAAGTCGATGCTGTCCACCATGCAGCTGCACGAGGATCACCTCGTGCACCGCTTCGCCTACATGAAGTCCGACATCCCGATCGCGGGCGTCGCGCACCAGGCCGGGACCTGCCGTTTCGGCACCGACCCGGCCACCAGCGTGCTCGACGCGCACTGCAAGGCCCACGAACTCGACAACCTGTACGTCGTCGACACCAGCTTCTTCCCCAGCATCGGCGCGGTCAACCCGGCCCTGACCGCCATGGCCAACGCCCTGCGTGTCGGCGAGCACATCGCCGGCCGCCTCGGCGTCAGCTACGCCGCACCCGCCACCACGGCCCCGGGAGCCCCGCGGTGACCGACCCCACCGCGGACTACTTTCACAGCCTCGGCGAGCACGGCCGCTACCCGCTGCTGCGCGCCACCTCCGGCACCATCCGCTTCGACCTGACCGGCGACGGCCACGCCGAGCACTGGCGCGTCGCCATCGACAAAGGCCACATCGAGGTCAGCCGCGGCGGCGAACACGCCGACTGCGTCGTGCACGTCGCCAAGAACCTGTTCGACGGCATGGTCACCGGCCAGGTCAACACGATGGCCGCGGTGCTGCGCGGCCAGATCGACGTGGAAGGCGAGCTGCACCTCATCGTCATGCTGCAACGGCTGTTCCCCGGGCGGCCACCGCTGCCCGCACCGGCGACCCGGAGGCACCAGAAATGACCACCACCGGCTCTGTCAGCACCCTCGACGGCAACACGTTCGTCGTCAGCGACACCGCCGGCGACATCGACGCCTCACCCACCGAACCCAACGGCCTGTTCTCCTGGGACACCCGCTACCTGTCCCGCTGGGTGCTCACCCTGGACGGGCACCGCCTCAACCCGCTGTCGACCGACGACCTGCACTACTTCGAGACCCGGTTCTTCCTCGTGCCCGGCACCGGCACCGTCTACGTCGACGCGACCCTGTCGGTCATCCGCCGCCGCGAGGTCGTCGACGGCTTCCGCGAGGAACTCACCATCCTCAACCACAGCGCCACCCCCGTCACGCTGAGCCTGCGCCTGGACGCCGCCGCCGACTTCGCCGACCTGTTCGAGGTCAAGGACCACCTCAAGAAGAAGGGCAAGTACTACACCCGCATCGACGGCAACCTGCTGCTGCTCGGCTACGAACGCCAGACCTACCGCCGAGAGACCCTCATCAACACCGCCGTCTCCACCCACGTCGACGCCCACGGCCAGCCCACCGACGCCCCCGCCGCCGCCATCGACGAACACGGCATCACCTACACCGTGCACCTCGGCGGGCACAGCAGCTGGACCACCGACCTGCACGTGCGCTGCTCACTGTGGGGCTGGGCCGCCAACCAGCGCGTCACCGCCCGCACCGAGACCGGGCACACCCGCAAGGACATGGAGGAGGACCTCGACGAGTGGATCGCCGGAGCGCCGAAACTCGAATGCGACTGGGAGCCGCTCAAGCACACGTACCGGCGCAGCCTCACCGACCTGGCCGCCCTGCGCTTCGCGCCCATGACCTCCGGCGAACGCACCCTGCCCGCCGCGGGCCTGCCCTGGTTCATGACCATGTTCGGCCGCGACAGCATCCTCACCAGTCTGCAGGCCCTGCCCTACGCGCCGTCGCTGGCCGCCACGACACTGGCCGAACTCGGCGCCCGCCAGGGCAGCCGTATCGACGACTTCCGCGACGAAGACCCCGGCAAGATCCTCCACGAGATGCGGTACGGCGAGCTCACCGCCTTCGAGGAGCGGCCCCACTCCCCCTACTACGGCTCCGCCGACAGCACCGCGCTGTTCCTCATCCTGCTCGACGAGTACGAGCGCTGGAGCGGCGACACCAAACTCGTCCGCGACCTGGAATTCGAGGCCCGCGCCGCCCTCAACTGGATCGATCAGTACGCCGACCTGCGCGGCGACGGCTACGTCTGGTACCAGACCCGCAACCGCGACACCGGCCTGGAGAACCAGTGCTGGAAGGACTCCTGGGACTCCATCTCCTACTCCGACGGCCGCCTGCCCGGCTTCCCCCGCGCCACCTGCGAACTGCAGGGCTACGCCTACGACGCCAAGAAACGCGCCGCCCGCCTGGCCCGCACCGTCTGGCACGACCCCACCCTCGCCGACGCCCTCGACGAGCAGGCCGCCGACCTCAAACGCCGCTTCAACCGCGACTTCTGGATCGAGGACCGCAAGTACTACGCGCTCGCCCTCGACGCCGACGGCAGCCAGGTCGACACCCTGTCCTCCAACATCGGCCACCTGCTCTGGTCCGGCATCGTCGAACGCCGCCGCGCCCACCACATCGTCGAGCACCTGCTCGGACCCCGCCTCTACTCCGGCTGGGGCATCCGCACCCTGGCCGAGGGCGAGGAACGCTACAACCCCGTCGGCTACCACGTCGGCACCGTCTGGCCGTTCGACAACTCGTTCATCGCCTGGGGGCTGCGCCGCTACGGCTACAAGAACGAAGCCGCCCGCGTCGCCGCCGGCATCCTCGACGCCGCCGAGTTCTTCAACGGCCGCCTGCCCGAGGCCTTCTGCGGCTACGACCGCGCCGTCACCAAGTACCCCGTCCCGTATCCCACCGCGTGCAGCCCGCAAGCCTGGTCCACCGGCACTCCGCTGCTGCTGCTCGGCACCATGCTCGGTCTGCAGGCCGTCGACGAGCACCTCGTCGTCGACCCCGCCCTGCCCGTCGGCATCGGCCATCTCGCGCTGCTCGACGTGCCCGGCCGCTGGGGGCACCGCGACGCCTACGGCCGCGGCCGCGTCCAGGTCCGCGCCGACGACCGGCTGCGCAAACTCCGGCCCCAGCTGTCGACCCTGCAGACCCTCGTCAACCGGCGCGAATCCTGATGGCCACCCGCACCCAGACCACCGTCGTCGACGTCGCGGGGGTCGTCCAGGGCATCGTCCTGGTCACCATCCCCGCCGCCAGCACCATCCTCACCGACCCGGCCCATTACGGCCTGTCCAGCGCCCAGTACGGCGTGATGTTCGCCCCGCAGGTCGTCGCCGCCATCGCCGCCGCGCTTGCCGGCGCGGGCCTGGCCCGCCGCCACGGCACCCACGCCGTCTACCTGGCCGGGCTGGCCTGCTCCCTGGTCTCCATGGTGCTGCTACTTGCCAGCGCAGCCGTCATGCACCAGCAGAATCTCGCCTACCCGCTGCTGCTGGCCGCCACCGCGTTCCTCGGCGCGGGATTCGGCCTGGCCGTACCCGCGCTCAACTCCCTGGCCGCCGCGTTCCACCCCGGGGCCGTGGACCGGGCCGTGCTGATCCTCAACGCGCTGCTCGGACTCGGCACCGCGCTCGCGCCCGTGTTCGTCGCCCTGTTCGTCGGGCTCGGCTTCTGGTGGGGCCTGCCGGTGCTGTCCACCCTGCTGCTCGTCGGCCTGATCGCGGTCAGCCTCCGGCTGCCCATGCACACCGGCGCGCGCGCCGCCGCCACCGCCGCTCGCGGGCGCATCCCGGCCCGGTTCTGGCTCTACGCAGCCTTCGCGCTGCTGTACGGCATCTGCGAGACCATCAACGGCAACTGGGCCCAGCTCGACATGACCAGCAGCGTCGGGGCCGGCGCCACGACCGCCGCGCTCGCGCTCACCGCGTTCTGGGCCATGGTCACCCTCGGGAGGCTGCTGTTCGCCGCGATCACCCGGTGGCTGCCCGCCCGCGCCACCTTCCACCTGCTGCCGTTCGCCTTGGCCGGGGTCTTCGCCATCATCGCGAGCCTGCCGCGCGGCCACGACGTCCAGGGCGTGCTCGCGTTCGGCGCCGCCGGGCTCTGCTGCTCCGCCCTGCTGCCGCTCACCATCAGCTTCGGCCAGGGCGAACTCACCGGCTTCACCACCGCCGTCGCCGGTGGGGTCATCGCCGCCTACCAGCTCGGCTACGGCATCGCCGCGTTCGGCGCGGGCCCGCTCGTCAACGCAGGCACCCCGTTGTCGCACCTGTACGGCATCGCCGTGTTCGTCGCGCTCGCCATGGGCCTGCTGTCCTTCGCCGTCGCCCATCGCCGGCCCCCGCCACCCGCGCTGCACCCCGCACCGGCACCCTCGCACAGTCCTGGCACGAGCTGACGGCCGACGTGCCTACGCTGCGCTCGCCCCGCGCTGCCGCACACCCAGACCGACCAGTGACTCCGACAGCTCGGCCAGCGAACCCACCACCGGCCCCGCCCACACCCTCGACCGGTCCACGAACTCCGCCGTACGCACCACCGACAGGCCGACCGCCGCCGCACCCGCCAGTTCGTCGTCCGCGCCGTCGCCGACGAACACGCAGTCCTGCGGCGCGACCCCGAGCTTGTCCACGGCCGCCAGGTAGATGCCAGGCTCCGGCTTGGCGACCCCGGCCACGCACGAGAACACCGCCACGTCGAACCGGCGCGACAGCCCGCTGCTCGGCCACGCCTCGGCGACCTCCGCCGTCGCATTGCTGACCAGGCCCAGCCGCCATCCTGCCGCCCGCAGCCCGTCCAGCGTCACCAGGGTGCCCGACGGGGCCGAGTTCAGCAGCCACGAGGCCAGTTCCAGCCGCAGCGCGGCCGCGCGCCGCACCTGGTCCGCCGACGGCTTGCCGCCGAGCCGCCGGGCCAGCCGGCGTACCGTCTCCTCCGCCGACCAGCGCACCAGCCGCTCGCGCCAGGAGTCGTGATACGCGTAGACCATCGCGGTCGGATCCACGCCGACGATCTCGCCCATCCTGGCCACGACCCGGTCCCGCTGCGCGTCCGCGCCGTCGAGCAGCGTGTGGAAAAGGTCGAACAGAATGGTCCCGGGCACGGCCGAAGGCTACCAGCCCGACCGGCGAGCTCACCCAGCGTCATCACCGCCGCCACCAGGCGGGACACGGCCGGATCGCGCGGGCAGGTCCCCGGCTCCGCTACGGTCGCCAGTCCAGGACCACCTGAAACAAGGGCAAATCGCCCACGTCCCGCGTGTCGGTCGGGCGAAGCCCGACGTCGTGAGCCGCGGTCGACGACGGACAGCGGTCACCAGGGGCGGCGCAGTGTCAGCGACTGGAACGTGTACTCGCCGACGGCGACCGTGTGGAAATCCTCGACCTCGAAGGACGTCCGCGCGAAGGCCAGCAGGGCGTCGTCGGTGCGCCAGGCGAAGAAGCGCTGCGGCTCGTGCCGGTCGGCCACCAGCACGCCCTCGTGGTGCAGCCCGCCCCAGACGCCCAGGAAGAACAGACCGCCGGGCACCAGGACGCGGCGGATGTTGTCCAGCACGGCGGGCAGATCGGTGTCGGGCACGTGCAGCAGGCAGTTCAGCGCGTACACGGCATCGACGGACGCGTCCGGCAGGCCCAGGTCGAGGAAGTCGGCCACCCGGGCGTCCACGCCCTTGGCACGGCACCGGGCCACCATCTCGGGTGACAGGTCCACGGCGACGACCTCGAATCCGGCGTCCATGAAGTGCCGGCTGTCCTGACCGGTTCCCGCTCCGAGTTCGAGCAGGGTGCGCCGCTGCTCGGCGTGCAGCCGGTCGGCGAACGCGGCCCGCTCGGCGACCTTCCAGGGCTCCTTGTCGTGGGTGTCGCGCTCGGCGGCGCCGCCGTCGTAAGCCTGTCGCAGGTCGGCGAGCACGTCGCCGTACCGGATGCTCATGGATCTCCCCCGCTGTCCGAATGCGGTTCAGCGTAGGGGCGCGCGGCCGGTGGTGCCGCCCCCACACGCGCTGCGCATCCTAGGAGGCTGGTCCCCTGCCGTGTTCGACCGCCAGCGGCTACGCTGCGCAGTTGATGTCCACACCGCACCCCGAAGAGACGACCCGGCCCTGCGCGTACTGCGGCAAGCCGGTCACGCAACGTGCCGCCGCCGGGCGGCCGTTCCGCTACTGCCGTGACAACGACGGCGCCTGCCAGGCCGCCGCCCGTAACAGCCGGCTGCGCCACCGCAACTCCCCCGGCCTCGCCGGGCAGGTCGCCAAGGCGTACGAGGTCGTCGAGAAGCTCGAACAGGTCGCCGAGACGCTCGTCGAGGCGCTCGAGGCGGAGCTGTCCCCCACCGGTGTGGAGCGCCGGCTCGCCGAGGTCCGCGCCGAGGCCGCGCAGCAGGTCGCGGGTGCGCACACCGAACGCGACGAGGCCCGCCGCGACGCCGAACTCGCCGTACGCGCCGCCCGCGAGGCGACCGAGGCCGCCACCCGTGCCAAAGCCGACGCCGAACTCGCCGTGCGCGAGGCCGCCGATCACGCCGAGACCAGCGTCCGCGAGGCCCGCGAGGCCGCCGAGGCTGCGGTGGCAGCAGCCGAGGCACGGGTCACCGAGCAGCGTGAACTCGCCGAACAGGCTGCGGCGGCCGCCGCCGAGTCCGCTCGCGTCACGGCTGCGGCGTTCGCTGAGCGTGACACCGCCCGGCGCGAGCACTCCGCCGCGGAGGCGCTGCGTGCCGAGGCCTACCGCGACCGCGACGCCACCCGGGCGGCCGCCGACCAGGTGCAGGCCGCGTTCGACCTGGCCCGCGCGGCCGCGGAGGAGGCCGGGCGGGAAGCCGAGGCGTCGAAGGCCGAACTGGTCCGAGCGCAGCAGCAGGCCGCGGCTGCCCAGGCCGAGACCGCTGCGGTACGGCAGGAGCAGGCGCAGCAGGTGACGGCGCTGCAGTCGGAGCTGGCCGCGGCACGGACGGCGGCCGCGACGACGGAGGCCGCCCGATCCGCGGCGGAGATCCTGGCGCAGCAGCGGCAGACCGACGTGACCGTGCTGACGGTGCAGCGCGACGCGGCCGTGGCCGAGGCGGCGGCACTGCGCGCCCGGGTCGACGAGCTGACCGGCCAGGTCGGACAGCTGGCGGGCACGCTCACCCAGCTCACCGCGAAACTGACCGTCCCCGCCCAGCCCTCGCCGACCGCCTGACGGACCCCCGGCTGCGGGTGGCTGCGACCGGTCGGGCCTCCTGCTGTCGGAGGAGGGGCGGCCGGTGGCAGGAGGGCGGTGCGGCCTCGCGGCAGGAGTCGCGGCGACGCCGTTTCCGCGAGCGTCGGGGGTATGAACCCTCTCTCGCGCACCACCTCCGGCCTGCGTACGGCGCTGCACGGCAGCCGTGCCCTCACCTGGCTGGCCGCCCTGATGACGGCGCTGCTCGTGGTTGCCGTCGTCGGCCTGGTCGTCGACGGCCGCACCATCGGCGGCCAACCGGTGTGGCTGAAACCGGCCAAGTTCGCCGTCTCGTTCACGGTGTACGGGCTGACCCTGGCCTGGCTCATCGGCCACCTGCGGCGGGGCCGTCGGGTCGCCCGCTGGGCGGCGTACGTCATCGTGGTCACGGGCGTGCTGGAGGTCGGAATCATCGTGTTCCAGGCCGCGCGCGGCCGGGCCAGCCACTACAACGAGGCCACTGCGCTGGACGAGGCGCTGTGGCAGATCATGGGCCCGACCATCATGGTGCTGTGGATGGCGACCGTCGTGCTGACGGTGCTGCTGTGGCGCGACGGCATGCCGGACCGGGCGAGCACCTGGGCCGTCCGGCTGGGCATGGTCCTGCTGCTGCTCGGGCCGCTGCAGGGGTTCACGATGGTGGTGCCGACGGCCGAGCAGCTCGCACTCGACGAGCAGGGCGTGGGCACGCTGATGGGCGCACATGCGGTCGGGGTCAGCGACGGCGGCCCGGGTATGCCGCTGACGGGCTGGAGCACCACGGGCGGCGACCTGCGGATCGGGCACTTCGTCGGCATGCACGGGCTGCAGGCGTTGCTGCTGTTCGCGATGGTGTTGGCGGCGCTGGTCGCGGATGTGGGGCGGCGTGCCCGGCTGGTGGTCGTGTTCGCGCTCGCCTATGCCGGTCTGCTCGTGCTGGTGACCTGGCAGGCGCTGCGCGGCCAGCCGCTGTTCGCGCCGGACGCGCTGACGCTGGCGGCGGCGGGCGGTCTGCTCGCGGCCGCGGTGTTCGGAGCGGTCTTCGCGTGGCGGTCGCCGCGGCCGGTGTCCGGTTAGGATGGCAGCCATGCTGTGGGTGGGGCGGCTGTTCGAGGAGCGGTACACGGCGGTCCGCCTCACCCTCGTGGTTCTCAGCGGCGTCGGCTACCTGACGCTGACGCCTGAGGGCCGTTCGGTGAGCACCGTCGACCTGATTCTCGCGATCGGCGTGCTGGCGTTCGCGTATGTCGGTGTGCGGTGGCCGTTCGCCTCGGTCGTCTGGGTGTCCCTCGTGCTGGGCCTTGGCTCCGTCGTCGGTGGCGACAACGACACCGTGCCGACGATAGGTCTGGCCTGGGCGGTTTTCGAGCTGGGCGCGCGCTGTGGCGGCTGGCGGGTGTGGACCGGCCTCGGGCTCGGACTGGCCGGTCACATCGCTTCCGATCTCGGCGAGTTCCTCGACGGCCCGCAGATCGTCGCGTACGGCGCGGCCGCCGCGGTGGCCGCGCCACTGCTGCTGGGTATGCACGTGCGGGCGCTGGGCGAGCTGAACCGCCAGGCCGCCGCCCGTGCCGCGCAGGAGCAGACCCGGGTGCGCGCCGACGAGCGCACCAGCATCGCCCGCGAGCTGCACGATCTGGTGGCGCATCACGTCGCCTCGATCGTGCTGCGGGTGGCGGTCGCCCGCGATGTGCTGCCGCTGGACGATCCGCGGGTTCGCCGGGTGCTCGACGACGTGCACGCGACCGGTTCGAGCGCGCTGGCCGACCTGCGCAAGCTGGTCACGGTTCTGCGCGATCCGGGTACGGCGCAACAGGTGCTGTTCGTGGATCCGGAGGGTCTGCCGGTCGCGCTGCGGGCCGCGGTGGAGCGCAGCGCCGGCATCGGCCTGAACGTGCAGGCCGACATCGACCCGGAGGTGGTCCGGCTGGACGCGCGGACGGCGCTGGCACTGCTGCGCCTGACCCAGGAAGGTCTGGCGAACGTGGCCCGGCACGCGGGAACGGCGGCGCGGGCGCGGCTGTCCATCCGGCTCGGCGGCGAACTGGTCGCGTTCGAGTTGCGCGACTTCGGCGGCACGGTGGCGCCGGGGCAGGCCGGTGGCGGGCACGGGCTGGTGGGCCTGCGGGAGCGGGTCGAGGTGCTCGGCGGCAGGTTGCAGGCCGGTCCGGCGGACGCGGGTTGGCTGCTGCGCGCGTCGCTGCCGGCGTCGGGGGCGGCCGCGTGATCCGGGTGCTGCTCGTGGACGACCAGCAGCTGGTGCGGGCGGGGCTGCGGATGCTGTGCGAGTCGGTGCCGGACATGCAGGTCGTGGGCGAGGCGGCGGACGGCGCTGCCGCGGTGCGGCTGGCCGAGCAGCTGCATCCCGACGTGGTGCTGATGGACCTGCGGATGCCGGGCGTCGACGGCACCGCGGCGACGGCGCGCATCCTGGCCCGGCGGCCGTCGGCGCGGGTGCTGGTGCTGACGACGTTCGACGACGACGAGCACCTGTATCCGGCGCTGGCGGCCGGAGCGTGCGGGTTCCTGGTCAAGGATGCGAGCCCGGACGAGCTGCTGGACGGGGTGCGGCGTGCGGCGGCGGGTGACAGCCCGTTCAGCCCGGCGGTGCTGCGCCGCCTGGTCGAGCAGGCGGTGCGCCGTCGGCAGGCGCCGGTCGTGGCACCCGACCTGCCGGGTGTCACCGAACGCGAGCGCGAGGTGCTGGCCCTGGTCGGTCAGGGCCTGTCCAACCCGGAGATCGCGGCGCGCCTGCACCTGGGGGTGACGACGGTCAAGACGCACGTGGCGAACCTGATGACCAAGACCGGCAGCGCCAACCGGGTGCAGCTGGCCGTGCACGCCGCGAACGCGGGATCACGGTAGGCGGCGCTGGTCGAGGGCGTGGACGAGGCGGTCGGTGAGCGCGGCGAAGGTGTCGAGTTCGGCCGGTGACAGGGCCGCGAACCAGCCGGCGACCGCGGCGTGGTCGCCGTCGTCGCGGGCGGCCCAGTAGGCCCGGCTGGCCTCGGTGACCGCGAGCAGTCTGCGGCGGCCGTCGGCCGGGTCGTCGCGTACCTCCAGCAGGCCTTTGCGTTGCAGGGCCTGGACGAGCTGGGCGACGTTCTGGTGGGTGCTGCCCAAACCTGCGGCGGCCTGTTTCAGTGAGGGCGTGCCGAGCGCGCCGACCAGGGTCAGCAGTGCGGCCTGCTGGGTGGTCAGCCCGTCGGCGCGCAGCCGCTCGTCCATCAGGTATCGCAGCCGTTGGGCCAGGTAGAGAGTGGTGCGGAAGGCGCGCACGGGCGCGGTGAGGTCGTCGTCGAGGAACGGGGACTTGTCGCGTGTGGACATGCGCAATATATTACCCAACTATGGCCGAGGAACACCAGATCGTGCTGATGCCGCACTGCGGCTACCTCTCCGAGACCTCCCGGATGATCGAGATCCACCGGGCGCTGGCGCGGCGCGGCGCGAGCGTGCGCATGGCCACCCACGGCGGCACCTACGAGACGCTGCTGCGCGAGGCGGGCATCGACTACGACATCGTCGGACCGCACATGAGCCCGGCCCGCTCGGCCGAGGTCGTCGCGGACGCCACCGGGCTCGGCGACCCGAGGCAGAGCATCTACCCCGACCACGAGCTGGAGACGTACGTGCGCGCCGAAGGGGCGTACTGGCGCGAGCACCGGGTGCGCACGGTCGTCACCGGATACACGCTGACCACGATGCTGTCCACCCGCCTGGCCGGCGCCGCGCTGGTCACCGAACACGCCTGCTGCTGGGTGCCGCCCGCGTTCGAACACGGCCTGGTGCCCGCGCCGACCTGGCGGGCCACCCGGCGCCTGCCCGGCTGGGCCGGCCGGCTGATCGCCAACCGAATCCTGCCCCGCACCCGGTTCTACTGCGACGGCTTCAACCGCGTCGCGGCTCGCCTCGGCGTCGAAGGCGTGCCCAGCCTCGGCGCGCTGGTGCTGGGCGATCTGGCCCTGGTGCCCGAGGTCCCGGAGGTGTTCGGGGTGCCCGCCGCCGAGCTGGAGGCGTGGCGGCCCCGCGGACGCCGGCTGCGGCCGGCGACCCGGCTGCGCTACAGCGGGCCGCTGTTCGCCCACCTCGACGTGCCGCTGCCCGAGCACGTGGCGGAGTTCCTCGACCAGCCCGGCCCGACCGTGTACGTCGCGGTCACCTCGACCTCGCCGCGCTTCGTACGGCGCGTCGTGCAGGCCCTGCGGCCGCTCGGGGTGCGGCTGCTCGTCGCCGGCACCGTGCACGACCTCGGCGACCTCGCCGACGAGCGGACCTGCGTCGGCGGCGTGCTGCCCAGCCACCTGGTGATGCCCCGCGTCGACCTCGCCGTCACCGCGGGCGGTCAGGGCAGCGTGCAGACCGCCATGGCCTGCGGCACACCGCTGCTCGGCATCCCCCTGCACGCCGAGCAGGACCTCAACGTCGCGCTGGTCCAGGCCCGCGGCGCGGCCGAGGCGCTGTCACCGCACCTGGCCGGCACCCCGCGGCTGGCCCGTGTCGCCGCACGTGTGCTGGCCGACCCGTCCTACCGGGCTGCGGCAGGGCGCATCCGCGACGTCTATGCCACCGTGGACGGTTCGGGCAACGCCGCCGACGCGGTAATGGAACTGACCGCACGGCGCTCGGCGGTCTAGGTTCCCGACATGACCGTCATCAGGAATCTCGCCCTCGCCGTGCCCCGACGCGGCGACGACCTGCTCGTCTTCCGAGGCCATGACCACACCGACGGGCGCACCTTCTACCGTCCGCTCGGCGGCGGCATCGAGTTCGGCGAGACCGCCGAGCAGGCGCTGCACCGGGAGATGCGGGAGGAGCTGGCCGTCGAGCTGACCGGCGTACGGCTGCTCGGCGTGCTGGAGAACCTGTTCCACGCGTTCGACCGGTACGGCCACGAGATCGTGTTCGTGTTCGCGTGCGACCTCGCCGACCCGACGCTGTACGAGCGCGACCACGTCGGGCAGATCCTCGACGACGCCGAAACGCCCGTGATGTGGCGGCCGCTGAGCGGCTTCGACGACACCGCGCCGCTCTACCCGGCCGGCCTTTCCGGCCTCCTCGCGACGTGAACGGGGGCGCGAGGCGGCGGTGACGGTCCCGCCCGTGGTGTGCACCACCGGGCGGGACCGTCACCTGCCCGGTCGTGCCGGCGGCGAATAACGCCACACTGTCAGCGGACAGGCAGCGCCGTCATCAGGACGACCCGGTCGCGGCACGCGCGACGACCACCGGCAGCGAGTCCGGGCCCAGGTAAGGGTGGTCCGGATAGTGCTCGACGTGCTCGTGGCGGCCCGGCGGGAGCTCCCCGACCCCGGCGAGCGCATCCGCCATCGTCGTCAGGTGCCGGGCGTCGCCACCGATCGCGAGCCGGTCGCCGCGCACCGTGAACTCGGCCGGGCGGCCCGGACGGGTCACGACGAGCACGCCGGCGAGCAGTCGCTCATACGGCGCGGCTTGCGCGGCGGTCGCGGTGTACACGTGTCCCGTGCCCGCTCTCAGCAGCGCCACGAGCGCGTCGAACGCCGCCGCGTCGGTGAACTGGATCTCGACTTCGGCGGTCGATGCGCTGTGGCGCACCTGAAGCGGTTCACGCATCGGCTGTATCTAGTCCAGCAGCCAGCCGCGCAGCTGCGCGCCGTACGGCGTCAGCATGACCAGGGCCGTCGCCGCGGACAGCACCGTGCCGGTGAGCAGCCGCGCCGCCGCGCCCCGGGTCAGGCTCCCCCGCTGCCCGGCGAACTGGAAGAACCCGACCAGTGCGCCGATGAAGCCGAGCACGACGATCAGCGACGTCATCACGATCCACCGGCAGATCTCGATCAGCCATGCCAGCGGGTTCCAGGCCGAATCCGGGCCCAGCGGCGGGTTCCAGTCCTTCGGGTCGCCGTAGCGCTCCAGGCCCGGGTCGGCCAGACCGGCCCAGTCGCCGGTGCCGGCCGCCGCCGCGAGCAGCAGCGACCCCGCCCCGAGCAGGAGGATCACGACGACCGAATACTGGAACCACACGATGAGGTGCCGCCCCTGCCGGGTCGGCTCGGGCTCCGTCGACTGCACATCCATCCGCGCGAGGCTACGCCACCGGCCGCGCCGGCGCTGACCTTGCCCGGCCCGTGACCGGTCAGTCGAAGTCGAAGATCGAGTTCTTGTCGTAGAAGTGCAGGATGTAGCGGCAGTTCTTGCAGATCAGCAGCGTCATCCGGTGCGAGGTGAAGCCCCACCGGCTGTCCAGGCGTCCCAGCTCCTGCTGGAAGTCGTTACCCTTGCACAGCGGGCAGCGCAGCACGGGGATCTCGGAGGTCGTCATGGACCCGCACGATAGCCAGCGCCGTCCAGCGGCCGGGTCCCACCCCGGCGGGAACCATCGGCCGGATCGGACGGTCCAACCGCCCATGACCCTTGCCCGTTCCGCACTCACCCTGGCCGCCGTCCTGGTCCTGGCCTCCTGTTCGGCCAGTCCGGCCCTGCCGTCGCCGGTCGGGTCGCCCGAGAGCGCACCGCAGTCGCCGGTCGGGCAGCGCGCGGGCACAGGGGCCGGCTGGCGGGAGCTGCCTGGCTCGCCGCTGAGCCCACGCGCCCTGGCCCTCGGGCTGTGGACCGGCCAGGAGGCGCTGCTGATCGGCGGCATCGACGAGCCCTGCCCACCTGGCGCGGACTGCGCGGGCGACCGCAGCCCGCTGCTGGCCGCGGCGGCAGTGAACCCGGACACCGGCCGCTGGCGGGTGCTGGCCGAGCCGCCGGTGGCGCTGCTCTGGATGCAGGGCGCCGTCGTCGGCGGCGTCGCGTACGTGCAGGGACACACCGTCGGCGACGGGATCGCGATGCTGGTGTACGACATCGCGGCCGACCGGTGGTCGCGCGGTTCGCTGCCCGCCGCGTCCGGGCTGACCCTGGTGCCGGCCGGTGACCTGCTGTTCGCGGTGCGGGGCAGCGAGGAGACGGAACCGGGCCCTGACTACGTCTACCGGCCGGACGAGCGCACCTGGACCGAGCTGCCCGCCGACCCGCTCGGCGCGGGCTTCGACCGGGCGATGGCGTGGACCGGCCGTGAACTGGTGCTGTTCGACCACAAGATCGTGCCGAACCCGGGCGCGGACGGGCCTTCGGTGACCCGCGCGGCAGCGTTCGACCCGGCGAGCGGCAGGTGGCGGCGGCTGCCCGACTCCTCGCTGCTGGGCACCGGCCCGTGGCTGGCCGAGGGCGGCAAGCTGATCGCACCGGCGCTCGGCGGCGCGGACGGCGGCCAGGTCGGCAACTGGGGCCGCACGTACCCTTACGGCGGTGTGCTCGATCCGGACGCCGGAACCTGGTCACCGCTGCCGGACGCTCCCGGCGCGGGGACGGGCGGCGGGCACGGCAGCGCCTTCGGAGCGGTGTCAGCGGTGTACGCGGAGCGGCCCGGCCCGGTCCTGAACGCCGCCACCGGGAAGTGGGGCGCGATCCCGCCACTGCCGCAGGCCGAGGTCACCGACAGCACGGTCGTCGCGGCGGGCAACCGGATGCTCGTGTTCGGTGGCGCCCGCTGGCCGGACGGCAGCAAGGCCGAGCTGAGCGCGCGGGCCTGGCTCTGGACGCCGCAGGGCTAACCGGCCAGTGCCTTGACCAGGCTCGCGGTGTCGGTGATCTCGTTGGCGACGGTGGGGCCGTTGACCTCGTGTGCGGCATGCATCGCCTCGAAGCTGAACGCCGCCGTCGCGTCGCGGACCAGCGTGATGTGGTAGCCGGCCTCCATGCCGAACCGGGCCGTGGACTCCACGCACGTGTTGGCGATCAGGCCGATCAGGATCAGCTTGCTGACGCCGTGCTGCTTGAGCTGCACGTCCAGGTCGGTGTTGGCGAAGCCGCTCTGCGCCCAGTGCTCGTGCAGGATGACGTCCCCGGTCTGCGGTTCGAAGTCGGGGTGCCACTGCCCGCCCCAGGTGCCCTTCGCGAACAGCTGGATGCCGGCCGCGCGCAGCAGGTACGGCGTGGCGTTCTGCCATTGCTCGTAGTCGCCGGGCCGCCAGCGCCGGTGCCGGGAGTAGAAGATCTGGATCCCGGCGGCCCGTGCCGCGGACATGAGCTGCCGCATGTTCTCGATCAGGCCGACCGCCTCGGCGACCTCCTTGAGCTGCGGCCACCGTTTGCCGCCCTCGCTGATGAAGTCGTTGTACGGGTCCGTGATGATCAGCCCGGTCCTTGCCGCGTCATAAGTGGCCATGCTCTCCCCCGAAAGCGCAGACCACCCGAGCGTACGCCGCCGCGCTGCCGCGTACGCCGGGTTCGTCGGCAGGTCAGCTGTGATCGGGAACGGCCGCGATCGGGTACGGCGCGTCGCGCAGCAGGCCGGTCAGCAGCGGCCAGGCCGCGTCGCGCCGCCGGGCCGGTGTGCGCACCACGGCGAGGCCCGCCGGGGCGCTGTTCAGACCACCCCGGCCCTGGTGGCGTATCTCGACCGCCGGGTGGCGGTCCGCGGCCCGCACGACCGCGTCGGCGAACCCGCTTGTGGCCGGGCCGACGTCGCAGGCGAGCACGGGCACGCCACGGGCCGACGCCTCGGCCATCGCGAACTCGGCGGCATCGCCGGGCGCATCGGCGCCCACGAGCAGCACGGGCGCTTCAGGCGCGGCGGTCCTGCCGGGCACGCTGAGCACCGGGCAGCCGGCCCTGCCCGCGAGCCGCGCTGTCGCACCGGGACCGGTCGTGTCTCGGCCGGTCACCAGCATCGTCGCGGTCGGCGCTTCGAGCAGCAGTGCCCGCGGCAGCGAGCGACCGGTGCCGTGCAGGGTGACGTCGGTGCCCGGATGGTCGTGGCGCAGCTGCGCGACGGCCACGCGAGCCGGTTCGGTGGGGTCCGCGTCGTCGAAGGCGGCGGGCGGGCAGACACCCATCGCCAGGTGGCTGGTCCACACGGGTATCCGCCGCGTGACAAGCACCCGCAGCCCCGTGTCGTGTGCGGCGGCCTGTTGGGCGGCCAGGCCGAGCGCGGCCAGGCCGGCGTTCCCGGTCTCGTATCCGGCGATCACCGGCCCGGCCCGCTGCGCGACGTCGGCGGCCCGGTCGTGTGGCGTGGTCATCGTGCCCTCCTTTCGGCAGGTGAACTCTCCACGCTGCCGACCTGGGATTTCAGGCAGATTAACCGCCGGGCAAGGGCGGGCTAAGCCCGGTCACGCCCGGCACACGGGCCACGCCCGTGCCACGGGTCAGCCCATGGTGCGCTGGCCGTCGATGGTCTCGCGGATGATGTCGGCGTGCCCGGCGTGCTGGGAGGTCTCGGCGATCAGGTGCAGTGCCACGCGGCGCACCGACCAGGCCGCGCCGGGCTCGAACCAGGGCGCTTCCGGCAGCGGGTGGGCGGTGTCGAGGTCGAGGGTGGTGAGCAGCTCGTCGGTGTGCCGGGCCACCTCCTCGTATGACTTGAGCAGGCCCTCGACGGTCTCACCGGCGGTCATCTTGAACCCGTCGGCCCAGTCGACCTCGCCGCCGTCGCCCGCGCCCATGCCGGACGCGCCGCCGACCGCGAAGTTCATCCACTGCTTCTCGGTCGCGGTGACGTGCTTGATCAGCCCGCCGACGCTGAGCGCGCTGGCGGTCGGGGTGGCGGCGGCTTGCTCGTCGCTGAGGCCCTGCGCGGTGTAGCGCAGGAAGTAGCGGTGCTTGCCGAGCGTCTGCAGCAGGTCGGCGCGCTCCCCGGTGACGGTCTTGGCGGATTCGGACATGGAAAGACCCCCATCGTTCGGTTGATACGGCCTCACCCTATGGGCCAGGCCCGACAATCCGGGCGCGGCCGGTCACCCGATCGGGTTGCATTGTCACAATGCATGGGTCAGGAAGCCTCCATGTTGCGGATCATCCTGGCGCAGCTGCGCCGCCGCGCTGCCCGCTCGGTCGCGCTGCTGACCGGAGTGCTGGTGGCGACCACCGGTTTCACCGTCCTCACCGGAACCGTCGACACTGCCCGGCTGCAGGTCACGCAGCAGGTCGGGGAAATACCGGGGCGCGTACGACATCCTGGTCCGCCCGAAGGGCTCCCGGCTGGAGCAGGAGAACGCGGCCGGGCTGATCCGCCCGAGCTTCCTGTCCGACCACTTCGGCGGGATCTCCCTGGACCAGGTCGCGACGATCCGCGGGGTACGCGGCGTCGAGGTGGCCGCCCCGATCGCGATGATCGGCATCAGCTTCGCCCCGGCCGTGGTGGACCTGGACACCTCGGCGATCGTGCCGCGCGACGACCGCAGCGTCCACCGCATCACCCGCACCCGGATCACCGACGGCGGCACCACCCGGATCCCGACGCCGCCGCGCTACCACTACTTCACCCCGAACGGCATCGCGATCTCGAACGATCCCGCCCGGCAGCAGAACCCGGTGGTGGAGGTCGTGGCCGACGGCTCGGTCACCGGCACCCTGCTCGGCGACGCGGTGTCGGTGCGGGCACGCGGCGTCGACCGGATCGCGGTGATCGCGGTCCTGCTGCTGGGCCTGGCCGCGGTCGCCGACGTGCTGTTCGTCAACGTGCGCGACTGCGCCGCCGAACTGGCCGCGCTGCGGGCGACGGGCTGGTCCGCGGCGGCGATGGCACGGCTCGTGGCGTACGAGGGGCTCGGGATCGGACTCGTCGGGGCCGTGCTCGGCGCGGCGGCCGGGCTGGCGGGAACGGCCTGGTTCGCCGGGTCCGTGCCACCGGCGCTCGTCGCCACGGCGGCGGTCGCCGCCGGGGCGGGCGTGCTGGCGACGGGGCTGGCCGCGCTCGCGCCCGCGCTGGCGCAGCACCGGATTCCGGTGCTGCGCCTGCTCGCCGAGGAGTGATGTCCTGATTGCTGTGGGTAGGAGGGGTTTCGCACCGGCCGGGACCCCGCTACCCTCCTCCGAATGACTGTCTCGGTACGACGTTTGGCCGTACTCGTACACGCCCTTTTGGTTATCCCGCTGGTCGCGGTGTTCGTGATGGTCGGCTCGGGGCAGCCCGGCGGCCTCACCACCGTGCTGCTGAGCATCCCGGTCCTGCTCGGCGGCGCGCCGTGGAGCATCCTCACCGCCCAGTTCACCGAGCACGCGTCACCAGGGGTGTTCGAGTTCCTCGTCGCGTTCCCGGCGGTGCTCAACCTCGCCCTGCACGTCGGCATCGGCGAATACCTCGCCCGCAGACGCGCGGCCGTCGCCGCCTGATCCCGCACCGGGTCGGTCGAGATCCCCCCCACGACCCTGACCGACCCGGTTAAGATCACCGCCGACACACGGGGGGTCCATATGAGAACGACGCGGCGCACGCCGACGGTCGGCATCCACGGGCGAGGGCTGCTCGCCCTGTCGGCCATGGCGTTGTCGACGCTGGCAGGCTGCACGCCTGCCGAGTCGCCTACGCAGCCAGGTCCGGGGACCGCCGAGCCTATCCCCTGGGTCGAGCCCAGCTGGAAGCTCCGTCCGGGGGCCGACGACCGCGTCGCGGCCGCCCTGCTGACCGCGGACCGGGTCGGCGACCTGCCCGCCGCGGGCGAACCGAAGGAGTTCGTCATCGAGCCGGAGCTCTGCGGGCACCGGGTGGCAGCGTTTCATCACTTGAGCAGCAACGCGGCCGCGATGTGGCGTGACGGCGAGACGCGGGTGCTGCAAGGCGTCGGCTCGTTCAACACGACCGTGGCCGACGCCGCGGTCGCCGTGACGGAACTGCGCGACAAAGCGACGTGCGAGTCCTTCATGGCACGCGACGGAAGGCACGTCCTGATCAAGGTGCCCGACCTGGCACCGGTCGCGGGCGTCGACGCGGCACACCTGCTCTGCGAGGAACTGCGCGGCGACAAGAGCGGCAGGGGCGACGAGGTACGGGGTGCCCGGTGCACCGCCCTGCTGGCACGCGAAGACGTGATCAGTGTGCTCTGCACCATCGCGCCGACGCGGGAGAAGGCCGAGTCGCTCACCCGCGTCGCGGCGGACCTGTCGGCGGCGACCCTGGTCAAGGCCTGGTGACGCAGCGGGCCTCTATGATGCCGCGGTGTCCGATCTGACCTCCGGCGCGGGCTGGACCCCGCCGCAGCCACCGGCCTGCGACTGTGTGGAGCACATCGAGGACCTCCTCGACGTCGTCATCGCCAGCAGGTACCCCGATCCGCCGTCGACGACCGTACGGGAACTGCTCGCCACAGGTGATCTGTCGGTGAAGCCGATGAGCGAGCGGTGGCTGGGGGGCCACGACGAGGGCCCGCTGCACTGGAACCTGTGGGCCGGCGACGAGGCGCGCAGCCTGTACGACGACGACGCGCCGCTGCAGCTCGACAACTCGATCATGGAACGGCCCGGTATCGAGCGGGTCGAGTGGGTGGATCGCGAGATCCTGCTGATCGGCGCGCCGCGGCTGTGCGCGGACGGGGTGCTGGCGGCGGCGGCCCGCGCGCTGGAGGATCCGCGCGTGCGCTGAGCGGCGACGCTTGACTAATCGGGTTGTTTCGATGACTCTGACGGGAGAGCGCTCTCCAGCAGGCCCCGCCGACCCGTGGCCGTCCCCCACACCCGGCAGGGCCTGTCCCGTCCCGTCTCCATCAGGAGCAGCCCATGTCGCTCAGACCCACCCTCCGGCTGCCGTGGCGCAGCCGCGCGGGCCTGGCGGCGGCCGTCGCCGTCGCGCTCGCACTGCTCGCACAGTCCCTGACCGGTGTGCCCGCCCAGGCCGCCGGTCCGCTGATCTCCCAAGGCAAACCGGTGCTCGCCTCCTCGATCGAGGGCGCGGGCACGCCCGCCGCCGCGGCCGTCGACGGCGATCCCGGCACCCGCTGGTCCAGCCAGTTCAGCGACCCGCAGTGGATTCGCGTCGACCTGGGCGCGACCGCCGCGATCGACCAGGTGCGGCTCGCCTGGGAGGCGGCGTACGCGACCACCTTCCAGATCCAGGTGTCGCCCGACGGCAGCACCTGGACGAACATCTACTCGACCACCACCGGCACCGGCGGCACGCAGACGCTCGCGGTCACCGGCACCGGCCGCTACGTGCGCGTGTACGGCACGGTCCGCGCCAACGGCTACGGCTACTCGCTGTGGGAGTTCCAGGTGTTCGGCACCATCGGCGGCCAGCCCAGCCCGAGCCCGAGCACCAGCCCCAGTCCCCCGCCCAACCCGGGCGGCGCCCCGATCTCGGAGTTCAAGAAGGTCGAGGCGTCGTCGTACGAGGGCGGCAACGCCCCCGCCGCCGCGCTCGACGGCCGCACCACCACCCGCTGGTCCAGCCAGTTCAGCGACCCGCAGTGGATCCGGATCGACTTCGGCGGCACGGCGACGATCTCGCGGGTCGTGCTCCACTGGGAGTCGGCGTTCGCCCGCGGCTACCGGATGGAGACGTCCAACGACGCGGCCACCTGGACCACGATCCACTCGACCACCACCGGCAACGGCGGCACCGAGACTCTGAACATCAGCGGCAGCGGCCGCTACCTGCGCCTCTACGGCACCGCACGGGCCACCGGCTACGGCTACTCGCTGTGGGAGCTGCAGGTGTTCGGCACCCTGAACACGTCGGCCACCACTCCGCCGCTGCTGTCCGGCCCGACCCGTCCGCCGGCGACCACCGGCCAGTTCGCACTGACCGGCCCCGCCGACGCGGCCATGGTCACCACCACCCGCCGCCCGGCCCTGAGCTGGAACGCGGTCGGCGGCGCGGCCCGCTACCAGGTCTGGATCAACATCAGCCGCACCGACTACGACTTCACCCAGCCCGGCAACCTGATCGACCTGTACACCAAGGTCGCCGAGCCCACCGGCACCACCTACACCCCCACCTGGGACCTACCGGACCGGTGGACCTACAAGTGGTACGTCGTCGCGGTCAACGGTTCCGGCGGCACGATCCAGGTGTCGAACATCCGCCGGTTCAGCGTCTACCTGCCGGTGCTGGAGAACGTCGCCGACGGCGTCAACGTGCTCAACGGCAGCCGCGACCTGAACAAGAACGGCACGATCGAGCCGTACGAGGACTGGCGGCAGCCGGTCGAGACGCGGGTCAACGACCTCCTCGGGCGCATGACGCTGGAGGAGAAGGCGTACCAGATGTTCTACAACGCCCAGACCTTCAACAGGTCGGGCTGGCACTTCGGCCCGGCGGAAGGGCCGGACCTGCACAACTTCCTGACCTCGTCGGCGGCGACCCGGCTGGGCATCCCGTTCGTGTCGGCCGGTGACACCATCCACGGCTACAAGACCACCTACCCGACGCAGAGCGCGCTGGCCGCGACCAGGAACTACCCGCTGGCGTACCAGCTGGGCGACATGCAGCGGCGCGAGCAGCTGGAGGTCGGCACCCGGGGCGTGCTCGGGCCGCTGGCCGAGGTCGGCACGAAGGTGCTCTACCCGCGCATCCAGGAGGGCAACGGCGAGAACGCCGACGTCGCCGCCGCGCAGGTGCGGGCCCTGGTGGCCGGGCTGCAGGGCGGCCCGGAGCTGAACCCGGCGTCGGTGCTGGCCACCGTCAAGCACTGGCCGGGCGAGGGCGCGGGCGGCGAGGCGCTGATCGTGTACGACGCGGTCACGATCAAGTACCACATGATCCCGTTCCGGGCGGCGATGGAGGCCGGCGCGGTCAACATCATGCCGGGGTACGCGGGCAGCTCGTTCCTCGACCCGGGCGGCCCGGGAGCCGGTGACAGCGCGCCGATCCTGGCGTACCTGCGCAACAACCTCGGCTTCACCGGTCTGATCACGACCGACTGGCTGCCCTCGGGCTCCTGGGTCGGCGCGGCCAAGGCCGGTTCGGACGTGATGGGCGGGGCCGACCCGGGCGCACCCGGCTACTCCATCGCCACGTTCACCGCCGGGGTCCCGGCGGCGCGCATCGACGACGCGGTGCGGCGCATCCTGCGGCTGAAGTTCCAGCTCGGCGTGTTCGAGGCGCCGTACGGGGACCCGGTCAACGGGCCGTACCGGATGCACCAGCCGTCCTACACCGCGCTGGCCAACCAGGCCTCGCGGGAGGCGATGACGCTGCTGAAGAACAACGGCGTGCTGCCGCTGCGGCTCAACGCGGGCGACAACATCGTGGTCGCCGGTCCTCGGGCCACCGACGCGCTCGCCTGCTGCATCTGGACCAGCTACTTCCACCAGGAGTACGGGTCGAAGAACATCATCGACGCAATCCGGGCCAGGGCCGCGACGGCCGGGGTGAACGTGTACCAGGACACCGGTCCCGCGCCGAAGGTGGCGGTCGTCGCCGTCGGTGAGGGCTCCTACACCCACGGCACGAACTGGGTGAAGGAGCAGCCGTACCTGCCCGCCGACCAGCTCGCGGTCATCCAGAACTTCCGCAACCAGAACATCCCGGTCGTGGTCGTGCTGGTGATGCCGAGGCCCTACGTCATCACCGAGTGGGACGGGCTGGCCGGGGCGACCGTGGTCACCTACCGCGGCGGTGAGGAGATGGGCCCGGCGCTGGCGTCGCTGCTGTTCGGCGACTACGCGCCGAGCGGCAGGCTGCCGTGGCAGCTGCCCCGGGCGCTGACCGACGTGCTGCGTCCCGGCGGCAGCGACGTGCTCGCCGACGCCACCGAGGCCTGGGACCTGCCGTACGACCTGGGCGCGACGACGGCCCAGCGCAACGAGATCCGGGCCCGGATCGACGCCGGGCAGACGGTGCCGACGACGTACGGCAACCCGCTCTACCCGTACGGAGCCGGTAGAACCGGCTGGTGACAGCACCACCGGACGGCCGCCCCGTGACACCGGGGCGGCCGTCCGGCCGTGTGCGCCCCCGGATCGGGCGAGAGTGAATCAGCCTCACGGCCGAGCTTCCGGCGCATCGCACCCGGAGTGCGATCGAGGCGCAAACGGCGTTGCTACAACGGGTCGCGACTTCACGTGAACACCCCGTCGCGCCCCGTTCACCGCGGGACGCGAGCACCACCGCCACCCCCACAGCGTCCTCTCCCGAGCGGGTGCCATGAACGAATCCGACCCCCGACCACCCCGCAACCCAGGCCTGCGCAACAAGATCTTCGCCGTTCTCGCGTCGCTGGTGGCGCTGTGGGCGTTCGCCGCGTACGTCACCGTGGGGCAGGGGCTCAGCCTGGTCTGGCTGGCCGCGCTGGAGCAGCAGGTCGCCAAGCCGACCGAGGCGCTCATCGCGGCTATCCAGGCCGAGCGCCGCGAGTCGGTCACGTTCGCCGCGTCGGGCACCGCCGGTGACCGCGACGCGCTGGCCGCCGCGCGGATCGGCACCGACCAGGCCGAGCGCCGGCTGCGCACCGCGCTGGAGGGCACGATCGCGCAGTGGTCGACCAGCGAGGCCAGCGACGCCCGGCTGGCCGACCTGCTCGCCGCGCTCGAAGGCCTGCCCGAGCGGCGTGACGAGCTGGACCGGGGCGGCCTGGACCGGGTACGGGCCAGCGCCTACTTCACCGGCCTGGCGCAGCTCGGCTTCGACGTGTACGGCACGTACACGGCCTGGGACGACTCGGAGGTCATCTTCCACACCTCGACGCTGGTGCTGCTGACCCACTCCCAGGAGATGATCTCTCGGGAGGACGCGGTGCTGTCCGGCGTCATCGGCGAGAACCGCTTCACCGAGGCGGACCGGGCGGCGTTCACGGAGCTGGTCGGGGCGCAGAAGTACCTGTCGACGCAGGTCGCCGAGCGGCTGCCGCAGCCGGACAAGGGGCAGTACACGCGGCTGCTGAACAGTCCCGCGATGCTGGCGCTGCAGACGCTGGAGAACGAGGTGATGCGGGCCCCGCCGGGCGCGGCTCCGCTGGCCGACGCGACGGCGTGGCGGGCCGCGGTCACCGGCGCGATCGACGCGGTGCGCACGCTGGTGCTCGACCTGGCCGACGCGACGGTGGTCCGGTTCCGCCCGGCGGCGGTCGGCATCATCGTGCAGCTGGTGCTGGCCGCCGGGCTCGGGCTCATCGCCGTGGTGCTGTCGATCCGGTTCACGATCAGGTCGCTGCGCTCTTTGCAGGCACAGCTGGCGCAGCTGCGCGCGGCGGCGCTGGATCTGGCGCACGTGCGGCTGCCACGGGTGGTGGAGCGACTGCGGGTCGGCGAGGACGTCGACGTGGGCAGGGCCGCGCCGCCGCTGGCCTTCGGCGACGACGACATCGGGCAGGTGGGCCGGGCGTTCGACGTGGTGCAGCAGACCGCGATCCAGGCCACCGTCGACCAGGCCGAGCTGCGCCGCGGCGTACGCGACGTGTTCCTGAGCCTGGCGCACCGCATCCAGACGCTGGTGCACCGCCAGCTGAACCTGATCGACCTCATGGAGCGGCAGGCCGCCACGGACGAGGAGCTGGCCAAGCTGTTCCAGATCGACCACCTGGCCACCCGGATGCGGCGCAACGCGGAGAACCTGGTGGTGCTGTCCGGTGTGCCGGCCAGCCGCACCTACCGCACGGCGGTGCCCCTGGTGGACGTGCTGCGGGGCGCGCTGGCCGAGGTCGAGGACTACCCGCGGGTGCGGCTGCGAGCCGCGGAGCCGGCCGCGCTCGCGGGTCACGCCGCGGGTGACGTCATCCACCTGCTGGCGGAGCTGATGGAGAACGCGGTGACGTTCTCCCCGCCGAGCACCGACGTCGACGTGATCGGCCGGGCCGTGCCCGGCGGATACCTGGTGGAGATCAGCGACCGCGGCCTGGGCATGACCGACCTGGACCTGCAGGACGCGAACCGGCAGCTGGCCGAACCGCCGGAGTTCCAGCTCGCCGGGGCGGCGCGGCTGGGGTTCTACGTGGTCGGCCGGCTGGCGCGGCGCCACCAGGTCGCTGTGCAGCTGCGCCGTTCGGCCCACGACGGCATCACCGCGGCCGTGGTGATCCCGGCCGAGCTGATCGCCCGGACCGCTCCCGAGGTCGGCGACCGGCCCCGCGAGCGGCTGCTGGCCACCGTCGCGGCCGCGGCCGCGCTCAACCCGAACGGCCGCCGCGCGGCCGGGCCGGCCGCCGGGACGCGTCCGGCGGCGGCCGGAGCGCAGGCCGCCGGCGAGGACAAGCTGACCCCCGCCGGGTTGCCCTGGCGGGAGAAACGGCCCAAGCGGGTCGTGCCGCGCCCGCGTGACCTGGCCGAGGCCGAACAGGCCCGCAACGACGGCCCGGCCTACCCGAACGGCCGCGAGCCGCGGGAGGTCGGCCGGTTCCTGGCGGCGTACGCCGACGGGGCGCGGCAGGGCCGCGAGCAAGCCGAACTGACCGGACCGTCCCCGACCGCAGCACATCCGGAAGGACTCCCATCGTGACGGAGAAGACCGCAGCGACCGTCGACCTCGCCTGGCTCGTGGACGACCTCGTCCACCGGGTCGTCGAGGCCAGGTACGCCATCATCCTGTCCACGGACGGGCTGCTCATCGCCACCTCGGCGGGGCTGGCCAAGGCCGACGCCGAGCATCTGGCGGCGGCCGCGGCCGGGCTGAGCAGCCTCGCGCGGGGCGCGGGGCGGCACTTCGGCGACAGCGTGGTGCGCCGCACCATGATCGAGTTCGGGACGGGGTACCTGTTCGTCACGTCGGCGGGCAACGGCGCGTGCCTGGCCGTGGTGTGCGGCAGCGACATCGACGTGGGTGTGGCCGCGTACGAGATGGAGATGCTGGTGGTCCGGGTGGGCCAGTACATCACCACGCCCGTGCGCCAGCCCGCCGCGGCGCAGGGGTGACCTGATGGAGGCGCCACACGAGCAGTGGCCCGACGCCGTGCCCGTGGTCCGGCCGTACGCGATGACGTCCGGCCGTACCACCCCGGTGCGCGGCGCGTTCGACCTCATCTCGATCGTGCTGGCCACCCGGCCGCCCGAACGCGACGACGGTCTGCACCCGGAGTCCGCGCAGATCATCCGGCACAGCCAGGAGCCCGTGTCCGTCGCCGAACTCGCCGCCGAGCTGGACCTGCCCGCCGGCACGGTCATGGTGCTGCTCGGCGACCTGCTGGCGCAGCGGCTCATCGTCACCCGTTCCCCAACCCCGGCCCGCGGTGTGGCGAGCCGACCTGTGATCGAGGCGGTCATCCATGGACTCAGTACGCTCTGACGCGGTGCCGGTCGTGCTGCCGACCGCGGTCAAGATCCTGATCGCGGGGCACTTCGGGGTCGGCAAGACCACGATGGTCGGCGCGGTCAGCGAGATCCGGCCGCTGCGCACCGAGGAGATGCTCACCGACGCCGGGATCGGCGTCGACGACCTGTCCGGGGTGGAGGCCAAGACCCACACCACCGTGGCGATGGACTTCGGGCGCATCACCATCAGCCGCGACCTGGTGCTGTACCTGTTCGGCACGCCGGGGCAGGACCGGTTCTCGTTCCTGTGGGACGAGCTGGCCGCCGGCGCGATCGGCGCGGTGGTGCTGGCCGACACCCGCCGGCTGAAGGAGAGCTTCGCCTGCATCGACTACTTCGAGGAGCGGGAGACGCCGTTCGTGGTGGCGGTGAACTGTTTCGACGGCGGCGATCGCTTCACCCCGGCGGACGTGCAGCTGGCGCTGAACCTCGACCCGGGAACGCCCGTGCTGCTGTGCGACGCCCGCGACCGCACCTCGTCCCGTGCGGTGCTGGTCGCCCTGCTCCAGCACGTGCTGTCGCTGCCGGTCTGAGCGAAGCGGGCTGCGCGGCAGGCGCTGTGCTCGTACGATCCGTGCCCATGCGCGCACAACGGATCTTCGGCATGGTCGGGGTGCTGGTCACCAGCATCCTGGTCGCGTACGGCGTCTACCAGACCTGGCCCGGGCGGCAGGTGCCATCGGCCTCGGTGACCGCCCGTCCGTCGTTCGCCGAGCCGAGCGATCCCGGGCATCTGCGTGTCCGGCGGGAGCTGTGCCCCGCCATCGACCGGCCGGAGGTGCTGTCGGTCCTGGAGGACCCGCCGCACGCGCGGGGCACCGGCACGTCGTACGGCAGCGAACCGGACTACCTGCTGTGCCACGTGACCTTGGAGCATGCCGTGCTCCGGATCGAGACCGGCCCCACCCTCAGGATCGCGGGCATGCTGGCGATCAGCCCGGGCGCGGTGCCGCTGACGGTGCTCGGCCGCCCGGCGTACTTCGAGGTCAGCCGATCCCGGCTCCATGTCGCGACGCTGGCCGTGGCCTGGCGCAGGGAGGACACCGGCGGGCACGCCACCATCGAAGTCATCACCACCGACCAGCCCGCCGCCGACCAGGCCACCCTGGTCCGGCTCGCCGAACTGGCCCTGCCGCACGTGCCGGGCTGGCCCGCCTGAGCCGGCCGGGTGCCGGCGAGGTCAGGCGAACAGGGCGCTGACCGACTCGCCGTTGTGGATGCGGCGCACCGCCTCGGCCAGCGCCGGGGCGACCGAGAGCACCTTGAGTTTCGGCACGCGCTTGTCGGCCGCGATCGGCACGGTGTTGGTGCAGACGATCTCCAGGACGCCGTCCTGCTCGCTGAGGCGCTTGAGGGCGTTGTCGGTGAACAGGCCGTGGGTGCAGGCCAGCCGGATGGAGCGCACGTCGAGGCCGCGCAGGTGCTCCATCAGCTCGATCACGGTGCTGCCCTTGGCGATCTCGTCGTCGAGCACGATCACGTGCTTGTCCGCCACGTCGCCGATGACCGCGCTGATCTGCACCCGGTCGTCGCTGAACCGCTGCTTGGCACCCGCCGCCACGGGCGTGCCGAGCAGCCGGGCGAACGCGGCCGCCTCCTTGGCGTTGCCGAGGTCGGGTGAGACGACGACCGTGTCGGCCAGGTCGTACTGCTGGAAGTAGGTCGCCAGCTCGCGCAGCGCGTGCAGGTGGTCGACGGGCATGCTGAAGAAGCCGTGCATCTGCGGCGAGTGCAGCGTCATCGCCAGCACACGGTCCGCGCCCGCGGTGCGCAGCAGGTCGGCGACCAGCCGCCCACCGATGGAGATGCGCGGGGCGTCCTTCTTGTCCGAGCGGGCGTACGCGTAGTGCGGCATCACCACGGTGATCCGCCCCGCCGACGCGCCCCGGGCCGCGTCGAGCATCAGCAGCAGCTCGACCAGGTGCTCCTGCACCGGCGGCACCAGCGGCTGCACCAGGTAGACGTCCCGGTCGCGGCAGTTCGCGCCGAGCTGGACCTCGAGGCAGTCGTTGGCGAACCGCGACACCCGCACCGGGTGCAACGGCACTCCGAGGTGGGCGCAGATCTCGGCCGCGAGTTCGGGATGGGCACTACCGCTGAACACCGCGATGTCACGCACGCCGGAATGGTAACCAGCACCTGGCGGGCAACGGGGGCCAGGCCCGCCGCGCGCGGCGACGTCGTTCGATCGGGAATCCGACGCCCGTCTCGACTAGGGTCGAGCCGCGAGCGACGGAGGGCGGCACGGATGGATCCGCAGGCGGAACTGCGCCGGGTGCTGGAAGGCCCGCTGCCCGGCGAGGTGAGCAAGGAGTTCCTGCAGCGGTTCACCTTCACCGCCGGCGACCCCCGTTCGGTGATCGCGCTGGCCCGCGACGTGCTCGCGACCGTCCTGGACGCCGGCCCGGTCTGGCCGGACCTGGCGATGTGGCGCGACCGGCTGCCCGAGCGCTTCGTGGCGGCGTGCGCCCCGGAGCGGGACGCGGCGGCCGTGCGGGAGGACGCGGCCCGGTGGGGCGCGATGACGGCCGACGCGCAGCGCGAGCACGCGGTCGCGGCCGCGTGGGAGCTGTCCGGGTGGCTGCACTGGTTCGACCCGGACGGGGAGGGCGAGTCTCGGGGCTGGCAGTGGTGGGACGCCGGATTGGACGGGCCCACTGGAGGCTGGGTCGATGTCGAGGTCGAGGGCCACCCGTTCGCGTCGGGCTCGCTTGAGTGGCTGCTCCGGGCATCCGGCGCACGCGACATCGACAGCTAGCGCCCTCGATCATCGGACTTGCCAGGCAACCGGGGGTGACGGCGTTCAAGATACGCACAGGTGCCCGGCAAGTCGGATGACCATGGAGCGCACGAGCGCCCCGAACATACGTTCGACCGGTCTGGTCGGGCGGTAACGCCAACCTCGTACACCTTGGTCCGCTAGATTATGTGAGTCCGATTTATGTGCAAATACCGGGCGTGCACGCGGCGTGTCCGCAGGTAGGCGGCCCACGTACCGCGCGAAAGGGCACGCGCCGGCAGACAGCGGATGTGGAGCTGTGCCATGGCCAAGGCAGTGGGTATCGACCTGGGAACCACGAACTCGGTGATCGCGGTGTTCGAGGGCGGCCAGCCGACCGTGATCCAGAACGCGGAGGGCGCGCGCACGACGCCGTCCGTGGTCGCGTTCACCGACGCGGGTGAGCGCCTCGTCGGGCAGCTGGCCCGCAGACAGGCGATCCTGAACCCGAAAGGCACCATCTACTCCGCGAAACGGTTCATCGGGCGGCACTTCGACGAGATCAGCCAGGAGGCCAAGGCGGTCGCGTTCGACGTCGTGCCCGGCCCCGACGGCCTCGTGCGCTTCGACGTCAAGGGCAAGATGTACTCCCCCGAGGAGATCAGTGCCCAGGTGCTGCGCAAACTCGTCGACGACGCGTCGAAGTTCCTCGGTGAGAAGGTCACCCAGGCCGTCATCACGGTGCCCGCGTACTTCAACGACGCCCAGCGCACCGCGACCAAGGACGCCGGGCGCATCGCCGGGCTCGACGTGCTGCGCATCATCAACGAGCCGACCGCGGCCGCGCTGGCGTACGGCCTGGACAAGAAGGGCCACGAGACGGTTTTGGTGTTCGACCTGGGCGGCGGCACCTTCGACGTGAGCATCCTCGACGTCGGCGACGGTGTCGTCGAGGTTCGCGCCACCGCCGGCGACTCGCATCTCGGCGGCGACGACTTCGACCGGCGGCTGGTCGACCACCTGGCCGACGAGTTCAAGAACGAGAACGGCATCGACCTGCGCAGCGACCCGCAGGCCTTGCAACGGCTGTTCGAGGCCGCAGAGAAGGCCAAGGTCGAGCTGTCGTCGGTCACCCAGACGCAGGTCAGCCTGCCGTTCGTCACTGCCGACGCGTCCGGGCCGAAGCACCTGACCACGACGATCACCCGGTCGAAGTTCGAGGACCTGACCAAGGACCTGGTGCAGCGCTGCCTGGGCCCGGTCGAGCAGGCCATGGGCGACGCGAAGGTCACCGCCAACGACCTCGACGAGGTCATTCTTGTCGGCGGGTCCACCCGCATCCCGGCCGTCCAGGCACTGGTACGCAGGCTGACCGGCGGCAAGGACCCGAACATGAGCGTCAACCCCGACGAGGTCGTGGCGATGGGCGCGGCGATCCAGGCGGGCGTGCTCACCGGTGAGGGACCCGACGTGCTGCTGCTCGACGTGATCCCGCTGTCGCTGGGCCTGGAGACCCTGGGCGGGCGGATGACCAAGGTCATCGAGCGCAACACCACGATCCCCGCGCGGCGCTCCGAGACGTTCTCCACGGCCGAGGACAACCAGCCCGCCGTGGACATCCACGTCCTGCAGGGCGAGCGCGAGCTGGCCGCCGACAACCGCACGCTGGGCAAGTTCCGGCTGGAGAACATCCGGCCCGCGCCGCGCAACGTGCCGCAGATCGACGTCACCTTCGACGTCGACGCCAACGGCATCCTCAACGTGTCCGCCAAGGACAAGGAGACCAACGCCGAGCAGGCCATCACCATCACCGACAGCGGCAACCTCGACCGTTCCGACGTCGAGCGCATGGTCGCCGACGCCGAGGCCCACCGCGACGAGGACACCCGCACCCGCCAGATCATCGACACCCGCAACGAGCTCGAATCGCTGACGTACCAGGTCGAGCAGCGCCTGGGTGAGCTGGGCGAGTCCGCGCCCGCGCACGAGAAGGCCCGCGCGGAGCTGCTGGTCGGTGACGCCCGCCAGGCCATCAAGGAAGAGGCGCCGATCGACCGGCTGCGTTCGCTGATCGGCGACCTGCAGCAGCTCGCGCAGGGCCTGATGGCCCGGCCCAGCGGGCCGCCGCCCGGCGGCGACGCCGGACAGGGCGGACCGGCCGGCCCGGCCGCGGGCGCACGCACCGGCCAGGGCCAGGGCGACGACGACGTCATCGACGCCGAGTTCTCGCCGAGCTGAGCGCCGCGATGGCACACCACCCGCACAGCGGCACCGGCCCGCAGGCCGACACCGAACCGGAGGCAGAGGCTGTGCACGAGCACGTGCCCCGGCACGGCCTCGACCCGCCGGGCCCGGTGGCCGTGGAACCCGACGAGTTCGCGGTGCACGACGGCCACGCCGGGGAGCCGTCCGCCGAGGCCCCGGACGTCGAGGCGCCTGCCGCCGGGCCGACGGCCGCAGAACTGGAGGGCCGGTTGCGGCGGGCGCTGGCCGACCTCGACAACATGCGCAAACGGTACGAGCGCCAGCTCGCCGCCGAGCGCGAGGCCGAGCGGGCCCGCACCGCCGCGGTGTTCCTGCCCGTCGTCGACAACCTGGACCTGGCCCTGGCGCACGCCGACAGCGACCCGGCCGCGGTCGTCGACGGCGTCCGGGCGGTCCGTGACCAGGCGGTGAACACGCTGTCCACGCTCGGCTTCCCGCGCCGGGAGGACACCGGCGTGCCGTTCGACCCGGTGTGGCACGAGGCGGTCAGCGTCGTCCCGAACACCGGCGAGCCCGACGGGACCGTGCTGCAGGTGATCCGGCCCGGCTACGGCCAGGTGGACCGGCAGCTGCGCCCGGCCACGGTCGTCGTCGCCGGCAACACCCAGGGGTGAGCCGTGGCCCGTGACTTCTACGACGTGCTCGGTGTCGCCCGCGGCGCGTCCGCGGACGAGATCCAGCAGGCGTTTCGCAAGCTGGCCCGCAAGTACCACCCGGACGTCAACAAGGACCCGGACGCCGAGGAGAAGTTCAAGGAGATCAACGAGGCGTACCACGTGCTGCACGACCCGAAGCAGCGCGCCCGCTACGACCGCTTCGGCGAGGACTTCCGCAAGGTCCCCGAGGGGTACGAGGAGATGGCCGGCGCGGGCGCGGGAGGTTTCCGGGGCCGCGGCGCGGGCCGGGGCGGTTTCCCCGGGGGCGGCTTCCCGGGCGGCGGGTTCCGGAGCGGGGACGGCGGTGAGCCGTTCTCGTGGTCGTACGAGGGCGGCGACGTCGACCTGGAGGACCTGCTCGGCGGCATGTTCCGCGGCGGCGGGCGCGCGGGCCGGGGCGCGGGCCCGATCCCGGGCGCGGACCAGGAGGCCGAGCTGCCCCTGTCCGTCGAGGAGGCCTACCAGGGCGGCAAGCGCACCATCACACTGTCCGGCGCGCAGGGGCCGCGCAGCTACGACGTGAACATACCGGCCGGGGTCACCGACGGCCAGCGCATCCGGCTGGCCGGGCAGGGCGGGCAGGGCCGCGGCAACGCCCCGGCCGGTGACCTGTACCTGGTGGTGCGCCTGGAGCCGCACCACCGCTACCGGGTCGACGGCCGCCACATCCACGTGGCGCTGCCGGTGAGCCCGTCCGAGGCGGCGCTCGGCGCGACCGTGCCGCTGGTGACACCGGGCGGGGAGACCAAGGTGACGGTGCCGCCGGGCACGTCCAGCGGCAAGCGGCTGCGCCTGCGCGGGCAGGGCATGCCGCACCACCGCGGTGAGCACGGCGACCTGTACGCCGAGGTGCGCATCGTCGTGCCGCGCAGCCTGAGCGACCGCGAACGCGAGCTGTACGAGCAGCTCGCCGAGGCGTCCACGTTCGACCCGAGGAGCTCCCGGTGAAGGTGTACGCGCTCGCCGTCCCGACCCGGCTCAGCCTGGACCGGTTCGCCCGCCAGGCCGGCCTGCACCCGGTGCTGGTGCAGCGGTATGTCGCGCTGGGCCTGGTCGACGCCGACCGTGACGCGGCCGGCGGCCTGTGGTTCCGGCCCACCGAGCTGCACCGGGTGGCGCGGGTGCAGCGGCTGCACGCCGACCTGTCCCTGAACTACACCGCGATCGGCCTGGTCATGGACCTGCTCGACCGCGTCGACGAGCTGCAGACCGCACTGCGAAGGAGCGAGCGCCGTGGACATGAACAAGCTGACGCAGAAGTCGCAGGAGGCGCTGCATGACGCGCAGACCATCGCGCTGCGGCTGGGCCAGACCGAGGTGGACGGCGAGCACCTGCTGCTGGCGCTGCTGGACCAGCCCGACGGGATCGTGCCGCGGCTGATCACCCAGACCGGCGCGGACCCGGCGCGGTTGCGCGGCGAGGTCGAGCAGGACCTGCAGCGGCGGCCGAAGGTCAGCGGGCCGGGCGCGCAGCCCGGCCAGGTGTTCGTCACCCAGCGGCTGTCCCGGCTGCTCGACACCGCCGAGCGGGAGGCCAAGCGGCTCAAGGACGAGTACGTGTCCACCGAGCACCTGCTGCTGGCGCTGGCCGACGAGGGTTCGGCGACGGCCGCGGGGCGGCGGCTCAAGGAGAACGGCGTCACCCGGGAGGCGTTCCTGGCGGCGCTGACCCAGATCCGCGGCAACCAGCGGGTCACCTCGGCGATGCCGGAGGTCACCTACGAGGCGCTGGAGAAGTACGGGCAGGACCTGGTCGCCGACGCCCGCGCGAACCGCCTGGACCCGGTCATCGGCCGCGACGCCGAGATCCGCCGCGTGATCCAGATCCTGTCCCGCAAGACGAAGAACAACCCGGTGCTGATCGGCGACCCGGGTGTCGGCAAGACCGCGATCGTGGAGGGCCTGGCGCAGCGCATCGTGCGCGGCGACGTGCCCGAGGGGCTGCGCGACAAGACCGTGTTCGCCCTGGACATGGGCGCGCTGATCGCCGGGGCCAAGTACCGGGGCGAGTTCGAGGAGCGGCTCAAGGCCGTGCTCAACGAGGTCCGCGCGGCCGAGGGCCGCATCCTGCTGTTCGTCGACGAGCTGCACACCGTCGTCGGGGCGGGCGGCGGTGCGGAGGGCGCGATGGACGCGGGCAACATGCTCAAGCCGATGCTGGCCCGCGGCGAGCTGCACATGATCGGCGCGACGACCGTCGACGAGTACCGCAAGCACATCGAGAAGGACGCCGCGCTGGCCCGGCGCTTCCAGCAGGTGCTGGTGGACGAGCCGTCGGTCGAGGACACCATCTCGATCCTGCGCGGGCTGCGCGAGCGCCTGGAGGTGTTCCACGGCGTGAAGATCCAGGACTCAGCGCTGGTCGCGGCGGCGACGCTGTCGCACCGGTACATCACCGACCGATTCCTGCCGGACAAGGCGATCGACCTGGTGGACGAGGCGTGCGCGCGGCTGCGTACCGAGATCGACTCGATGCCCGCGGAGCTCGACGAGATCACCCGCCGGGTCATGCGCCTGGAGATCGAGGAGGCGGCCCTGGCCAAGGAGACCGACCCGGCCGGCCTGGCGCGGCTCGACCAGCTCCGACGCGAGCTGGCCGACCTGCGCGCCGAAGCCGACGCCAAGCACGCCCAGTGGGAGAGCGAACGCCAGGCCATCCGCCGCGTCCAGGACGTGCGCGAGGAACTGGAACGGCTGCGGCACGAGGTCGAGGAGGCCGAACGCGCCTACGACCTCAACCGGGCCGCCGAGCTGCGCTACGGGCGCATCGCCGACCTCGAACGGCGCCTCGAAGCCGAGGAGCAGAAGCTCGCCGACCGGCAGCAGGGCCAGCCCGGCCTGCTGCGCGAGACCGTGACCGAGGACGAGATCGCCGAGATCGTGTCCGCGTGGACCGGCATCCCGGTGTCGCGGCTGCAGGAGGGCGAGCGGCAGAAGCTGCTGCGCCTCGACGAGATCCTGCACGAGCGCGTCATCGGCCAGGACGAGGCCGTGCAGGTCGTCGCCGACGCGATCATCCGTGCCCGCTCCGGCATCAAGGACCCGCGCCGCCCGATCGGGTCGTTCATCTTCCTGGGCCCCACCGGCGTCGGCAAGACCGAGCTGGCCAAGACCCTGGCGGCGGCGCTGTTCGACTCCGAGGACAACATCGTGCGCCTGGACATGAGCGAGTACCAGGAACGGCACACCGTCAGCCGGCTGGTCGGCGCGCCGCCCGGGTACGTCGGCTACGAGGAGGGCGGGCAGCTCACCGAGGCGGTGCGGCGCAAGCCGTACTCGGTGGTGCTGTTCGACGAGATCGAGAAGGCGCACACCGACGTGTTCAACACCCTGCTGCAGGTCCTCGACGACGGCCGGATCACCGACTCGCAGGGCCGCACCGTCGACTTCCGCAACACCGTCATCATCATGACCTCCAACATCGGCGCGGAGTACCTGCTCGAAGGGTCCGATGCGGACATCTCCGAGCAGGCCCGCGCGAAGGTGCTCGGCGAGCTGCGCGGGCACTTCCGGCCCGAGTTCCTCAACCGGGTCGACGACATCGTGCTGTTCCACCGGCTGACGCTGCCGCAGATCGAGAAGATCGTCGACCTGCAGTTCGAGGACCTGCGCCAGCGGCTCGGCGAGCGCCGGATCACCCTGGACCTGACTGAGGAGGCCCGCAAACTCATCGCCGAACACGGCTTCGACCCGGTGTACGGGGCGCGGCCGCTGCGCCGGTACATCGCCCACGAAGTCGAGACCCGGATCGGGCGTGCGATCATCGCCGGTGACCTCCGCGAGGACGCCGTGATCCACGTGGGGGTGCGCGACGGCGAATTGGCGGTAACCTTCGACGCGGCACCGGCTCCGCAGATGGCGGAGGCGGGCGCGGGAACGGGAGTTTGACGATGGCACAGGCACCGCAGCAGGACACCAGGGCCGACCTGGTCACCTGCCCGCACTGCGGCAAGCGCAACCGGCTGCGGGCCGCCGCGGCGGGACTGGCCCGGTGCGGCAGCTGCCGCGGCATGCTGCCGTGGCTGACCGACGCCACCGACGACGACTTCGACGCCGTGGTGGTGCAGTCGTCGCTGCCGGTGCTGCTGGACCTGTGGGCGCCGTGGTGCGGGCCGTGCCGCATGGTCGCGCCCGGCGTGGAGCGGGCCGCACTGGAGTACGCGGGACGGCTGAAGGTCGTCAAGGTCAATGTGGACGACTCGCCGGAGACGGCAATGCGCTACCGGGCCCAGTCGATTCCGCTGCTGCTCATGCTCAAGGGCGGCGAGGTGACGGCGCGGCAGCTCGGCGCGATCCCGCCGGGACCCCTGCTGCAGTGGGTGGAGAGCGCCCTGCCACCGGCGAAGTGACGCCGCCGCTGCCTTGTCTGCTGCACTTACGCTGCGGCGATGGACACGCCTGAACCGACGCGGACGCCGCTGGGCCCGTGGACGCGGCAGCGGCACCGGGGGACGGTACTTTTCTGGTGGGCTCTGCTGGTGGGCGGTGTGGCTCTCCTGTGGCGGTACGCCAAGTACGTCGCCGCGGCGCCGACCGTGAACATCGGCGAGGCCTGGTTCGATGCCGCGCAGTACCTGGCAATGGCCTGCCTGGGACTCTACGGCCTGGTGGCGATCCTGCGTGGCGGCACATGGCTGCAGGGCTCAGTGCTGACCGTGCGCGGGGCTGTGCGCACCCGCTCGGTGGACCTCGCCGCGGCGACGGTCGTCGGCAAGATCGATTATCCGGCTGACGAACAGGTGTCACTGGTCGCCCACGACGACGCGACGGGTCAGCGGGTCTCGCTGACCCTGGGCGGCTTCGACCGGATCGAGTTCACGCCCCAGGAACTGGACGCGCTCGCCGACGCGATCGACTCCGTCCGCAGCGGGCCGCCGGCGGACGAGGAGACCCTCCGGATCGCCGGGCGGCTGCGGCTGTTCTACCGGCGGCCGCATCCGGTAGGCCGGTATCTGTGGGCGGACCCGCCGATCCCACCCCTGCCCAGGCTCACCGAGGTTGACGAAATCGATTTCACGGATGATGCTCGGCAACCATGAGCGTCAGTGGACTACCCGGGTGCTTCGACACCACGTCTGCCGCGCTGAACGAGGCGGCGCGGCCGCGCCGGTGGTGAGCACCGGACTCCGGCCACGCCGCCAATGTCCACCCGTTCCCGTCGGCCCCGACGAGCTAGCGGGACAGCCAGTCCGTGACGATGGCGTCGACCTGGGCGGCGTGCGCGGTCTGCGGGGCGGCCTCGATGCCGGGCTCCTCGGCCAGGGCGTGGCCCATGCCGGGGATCGCGACCAGCGACGAGCCTTCCGGAAGTGCCGCCCACAACCGCTGCGCCGGGTCGCGGAAGCCGTCCCGGTCGTCCTCGTCGCCGACCACCATCAGCACCGGGCGCTCGATCTCCGCGGCGCGGGCGACGAAGTCGAGCCGGTCGGCCGCGGCACGGCTCTCGTCGGTCCATCGGTAGGGCATGCCGAACATCCGGGAGTTCGCGTCCACCAGCGCCGACAACTGGACCGCGGGGCTGACCAGCGCCACCCGGTCCACCTCCACGGCCGTCTCGGTCAGCAGCCGCAGGGCCGTCATCGAGCCGATGGAGCCGCCCAGCAGGCTGAGCGGACCGCGCGTGTCCAGCAGCGAGCGCAACTCGGCCAGCGCGGGCGGGAACTCCGCCACCGCCTGCCGGGTCAGCGGCTCGAACAGGTTCAGCACCGCGTCCTCCATGACGAGCTTCATCAGCTCGTCGGGGCCGCCGGGCAGCATCCGGTCGCCGGTCATCGGCAGGCCCAGGTACACCCGCCAGGCGTTCAGTCCGGACAGCGGCAGGGCCGCGGCCATGGCGATCTCGCTGCGCGGCGGGTCGAGCAGGTGCCAGGCCACGACCAGCGGGGTGTCGGGGGTCGGGTCGGCGGGCGGCAGGGCGATGTACGGCACTCCGGCCGCGTTTCCTCTGAGCGTCATGCCGACCAGTCAAGCCCGCCCGAGTGGGCGGCGTCGAACAACCATGCCGACCGATTGGACAACCGTTGGTTGTCGGGCCAGGCTGTGCCCCGTGGATCTCGATCTCGCTCAGGTGCGGGCGTTCGTGCGCGCCGCCGACGAGCTGCACTTCGGACGGGCCGCCGCCGCGCTCTACCTCACCCAGCAGGCGCTGTCCAAACGTGTCCGCCGGCTGGAGGAGACGCTCGGTGCGGCCCTGTTCACGCGCGGGCGCGGGCCGGTCGAGCTGACCGCGGCCGGGACGAGGTTCCTGCCGTACGCCCGGGAGCTGCTGGCGCTGGGCGCTGCGGCGGCCCGGTCGGTGCGCGGCGAGCAGCTGCCGCTGAAGGTGGACGTGTGGGGGCCGGTGCACCGGCCGCTGAGCCTGCTCGGCGAGCTGGTGTCGGCGTACCCGGACCTGCTGCTGGAGCTGAGCATGCGGCGCAGCCTCGGTTCGGCGCTGGACGCCGTCGCGAGCGGCGACCTCGACGTGGCCTGGGGCCGGGCGCACGACCTCGGCCGGCCGTGGCCTGACGGGGTGCGGCGGCGGCTGGTGTGCCTGGAGCCGATCGCGGTCGGGGTGCTCGCCGGGCATCCGCTCGCCGACGCCACCGTGGTCGGGGCAGCCGAGCTGCGCGGGCACGGGCTGTGGATCCCGTTCGAGGACCGGCCGCCGGAACTGACCGGGCTGCTGCGCGCGTACGCCGCGGCGCTGGACGTGCCGATCACGGGGACCGCGCTCAACCTCGGGGTCGAGCACACGATCGCCGAGTTGCGGCGGCATCCGCACCGGGTCACGCCGCTGGGCGCGTGGTGGCAGCTGCCCGCCGACGTCGTACGCGTCCCGCTGCGGCCGACGCCGTATCTGCCCTGGTCGGTGGTGTGGCGTGCGGACAACGCGCATCCGCTGCTCCCCCGGCTGCTGGCCCTGCTGCCGGGTCCGCACACGATCCGGTTCGACCCGGCCGGGGACTGGCTGCCCGAACCCGACCGCGCCGACCTGCCGCGCACCGTGCCGAACCGCCGCGTCCCGGCATCGCCATAGATGCCTTATACAGATTGACTGTATATACAGGCCGTCTATATTGCTGGCATGACGATGCAGGAACCGACGTTCTTCATCCTGACCGCGCTGGTCCGGTCCCCATTGCACGGATACGGCGTCATGCAGGCCGTCGAGCAGCTGTCCGGCGGGCGGGTCACGCTCAAGGCGGGCACGCTCTACGCCGCCCTGGACCGTCTCGCCGCGGCCGGGCTGATCGCCGTGGAGCGCGAGGAGGCCGTGGCCGGACGTCTGCGCCGCTACTACGTGCTGTCCGACGACGGCCGTGCGGCGCTGGAGGCCGCGGTCGAGCGGATGCGGTCGGATGCGACCGTCGCCGCCGCGCGGCTGCGGGAGGCGTTCGGATTCGTCGTCGGGGTGCGGCATGCCTGAGCAGTCCGAACTCGAACGCTCCTACCGCCGCCTGCTGCTCGCCTACCCCCGGTTCTACCGCGACGAGCGCGGACTGGAGATCCTCACCACGCTGCTGGACGCAGCCAAGCCCGGACAGGTCCGGGCCACCCTCGGCGAGGCGGCCCACCTGATCCTGTCCGGACTCCGGTTCCGCCTGGTGCCCCCGGGCACGGCCGGCAGGATCGCCGCGGGCGTGGCGGCGCTGTGGACCGCGGTCGTGCTCGGCGGGGTCGGCGCTTACGTCGCCTGGGACTCCTCGTCGGCGACTCCGGCCGCGATCAACGGTCCGCGAGTCTCCGCGCTCGCCGACGCGCTCGTCGGCCAGCCGCCCGCCCGGGTCGATCACGGCGACGGCGGCCTGCTCGACATCGCGTACAGCCACAAGGCGACCGGACGGTTCCAGACACTCGGGGCCGAGGATCTGCCCGGGGTGCGGCCCGTGCCGTCGGGCCACAACCGCCTCTACGAGCAGGTCGACGCGACCCGTGGCGTCCTGGACGACGCCCTCCGACGTCTGCGGGCCGAAGGGTGGCAGACCGGCGTCATCACCAGGCCGGCGGTCTGTGGGTGCGGCGTGTTCTGGGCCACCCGCGACGGCCTGCTGCTGCGGATGGCAGACAGCCGTGCGAGCGTGCAACAGGAGGCGGTGACCGTGGACTTCTACCCCATCGAGCCGAACGGTGTGCCCACCGGTGCCGTCGCCGGCTTCGCCCTGGGGCTGATCCTGGCCTGGCCGACGGTGACGTGGCTGGCCCACCGCCACGCGCGGATCCCGCGCGGTGACCGGATGCTGTTCCTGCTCTTCGCCGTGCCGGCCCTCTACGCCTGCCTTGCCAACACGGTCGACAACGTGCTGAGCATGGTGCCGGATCCGGACACCGACAGCGTGCTGCTCGCCGCCGATCTGATGTATCCGCTGGCCAACCAGGTCACCAACCCGCTCGCCGTGACCGTGATCGGGGTCGGCCTCGCCGCCTGCGTGGGCATCGTCGTCGTCACGCCGTGGCATCGCAGGCACCCCGAGGCGGACCCGGCACCCGCCCCCACGGCGCTCACCGAGAGCTGAGCCGGGCCCGCGATGGCTACCGCACGCCGTCGATCAGCGCCGCCAGCAGTCGGGTCCGGACGCCGTCCGGGTCGGGGCGGCCGGGGTACCAGGTGCAGGCGATGTCGATCGCGGCCACCCGGCCGGTGTCGAGCACTCGGCGCGCCGCAGCGAGCACCGCGTCGGCAGTGGGGCCGCCGGGCACCGGGAAGCGCAGGTCCGGCAGCTCCGCGGAGTCGATGACGTCGAGGTCGAGGTGCAGGACCAGCGGGCCGGGCGGCAGCGTCGCGGCGTCGAGCCCTTCGACGGCGCAGCGGCGTACGGCCGCGGTGGCGAGGTAGTCGGCCTCCGGCGGGTCCAGGTCGCGGGCGTCGACGAGCAGCGCCCGGTCCTCGGCCAGCGGTCGCAGCCCGAGCCGCTGCGAGATCAGCTCAGGCCGGTAGCCGACGAGCAAACGCAGCGGCATGCCGCCGACGTAACCCGACGCGGTCGTCTCCAGGGTCTGCACGTCGCCGTGCGCGTCGAACCAGACGATGCCTGCGTCCACGCCCGCCTGCTGCAGGCCCGCCATGGTGCCCAGCGACACGGTGCAGTCCCCGGACACCACCACCGGGGTCTCGCCCGTCTGCGCGCAGTGGGCGACCTGCCAGGCCACCGGCTCGTAGAGGTGGCCGAGGCGCGCCCAGACGTCCCCGTCGGGCAGTTGCTCCTCCACCGTCCGGACGGCGTGGCCGGACGGCAGCGGGAAGTCGTGATCGGGCAGTCGTTCGTCGAGGTGGTACGGCACGAAGATGATCGTCACGCGGCCACGTTACCGAACACCGCCACGACCTGGCCGAGGGCCGATGCCTGCGGTCCCGGACCGCGTGCCCGCCGAGCGGGTCATCGCAACTGCGCACTCAGCGGCAGAATGGCCGCCATGAGCGAGAACGGCGACACCGGCGAGCGTCTGACGATCGACCAGATCATGGAACCGTTGCTGACTAACATGCCCAAGGTCGCCGAGTACAGTCCCGAGGGCATCGCGGCCTTGGGGAACCCGATCTCGATGCTGGTGCACAACACCGGCAAGACGCTGCTGGAGCTGTTCCTGGAACCGTCCGGGCAGGACTACTGGCTGCAGCCGGGCGAGACGTTCACGGTCACGTCGTACGGGCACTGGACGCGCCAGCCGTTCGAGGTCGCCCATGAGCCGGACTGCATCACCGTCTGGGCCACCTCGTGGTACGCCACGGTCTCCTTCCGCGACGGCTCCGAGGTCCCCGGTGGGCACCAGCGTCCGGCAGGCAAGTACACGTAGCCCATCTCAAGCGGGCCCGCCGAACAGGCGGTCTAGGTGGTACGTGAGGATCGCGAGCGCGGCGTCACCGTCGCGCTGACCGCCGAGCACGCTGGAGCCGAGGCCGTTGGTCAGCGCCAGCAGCCCGGCGGCGGCCGTCGGGGCGTCGAGGCCGGGATCGACCTGGCCTGCCTGCTGGGCGGTGCGCAGGTGCCCGGCGAGGAATCGTTCGAGCAGGTCGGGATAGGTCGCGCCGTGTTCGGTGGCGAGCGCGGGCTCGGCCAGCACCAGGGTGTAGTACGCGGCGTAGGTCCTGGTCAGCCGGCGGCTCTCGTCGTCGGTCGGCAGGATGGCGGTGAGGGTGCCGTAGACGAGGCTGCGCGGGGTGGGTGGCATGCCCAGGGCGCGGATGTGCGCCTCCACCCGGGCGGAGAGCTGCTCGCCGAGGTAGGCGAGCGCGCCGAGGAGCAGTTCCTGCTTGGTGTGGAAGTAGTACTGGACCAGGCGCAGCGATACGCCCGCCTCGGTGGCCACCTCGCGCATGCTCGCCGCCTGCAGGCCCCGGGTGCTCGCGATGCGCAGCAGGGCCTCGCCGATCTGTCGGCGGCGCAGGTCGTGGTCCACGCGCTTGGGCACGGCGCTCCATCCGGTCGCACGGTCGTGTCAGGTCGATCACGTCGGCCTATCATGCAACACCCCGTTGATGATACGGTCGTATCACAAAAAGCGGCGATCGGAGACACCCATGACCGAGGCACGGCTCAGCGCGTTCACCGGGGACAAGGCGCGTGCCAGGTTCCTCGCGGCCTACGGGCGCGTCTTCGACACGGTCTGGCCCGCCGATCACCGTCGCCTCGACGTGCCCACCTCGTTCGGCACCACCCGCGTCTACCGCGCCGGACGGCCCGACGGTGTCCCGTTCGTGCTGCTCCCGGGTGCGGGCGGCAACGCGCTGGGATGGCACCGGCATGTGGCGCGCTGGGGCCAGGCACGCCCGGTCATCGCGATCGACCCGGTCGGCGAGCCCGGCTGCTCCACGCAGGACACGCCCGTCACGGGCGGCCGCGACCTGGCCCGCTGGCTCGACGAGGTGCTCGCCGGCCTGGACGTCGAGCGCGCGCACCTCGTCGGATGCTCGTACGGCGGCTGGGTCGCCCTGCAGCACGAGCTGCACGCGCCGGGCCGGGCCGCCTCGATCACGCTGCTGGACCCGGCGGGGTTCGGCCGGATCACCAAACGGTTCATCCTCTGGGTGGTCCTGGGCGGGCTGGCCGGGCTCACGCCCCGACCGCTGCGCCGCCGCGCTGCACGCTGGCTGCGCAACGCCACCCTGCTCGACGACGACCTCATGGGACTGGCGCTGGCCTCGACCGGCTTCCGGCGGCGGCTGCCCGTCCCGCCCCCGCTGACCGACGACGAGCTGCGCCAGATCACCGTCCCCACCCTGGCCCTGCTCGGCGAGCGCAGCCAGATGTACGACGCTGCCCAGGTGGCGTCGCGCATCGAGGCGCTGATGCCGGCCGCTCGCGCCGAGGTCGTCGCCGACGCGGGGCACGACCTGCAGGTGCACAGCCCGGACCTGGTCACCGACCGGGCGGCCGAGTTCGCGGCCGAGACCTCGACCCGGGCAGCCGCCGACGGTCCCTCAGAACCGGCCTGACGTTCTCCCCCGTCGGCACGAGCCGGTCGGCGGGCCGCCATGCCGGGCAACCTCAGCCGAGGGCGGCGACCAGCCGCTCGCCGTCCGGCCAGGGGCCGTGGCCGCTGGCCGTCTCGACGTGGCCGACGTCACCCGCGTCGTACAGCTCCGCGCCCCAGTCGGCGGCGTACCGCTCGAACTGCGGGAACGTCGTGTACGGGTCGGTGCGGCTGGCCACCAGGACCGTGCGGAACGGCAGCCGCTCGCGGGGAACCGCCACGGACACGAAGTCGTTCGTCTCGCCCGGGCCCGGTCTCCATTCGGGGTCGAGGTAGGGCGGTGTGACCAGCAGTGCGGCGCGCACCGGGCCTACGTGGCGGGCGGCCCACACCACCGTGGTGATGCATCCGGCGCTGTGCGCGATCAGCACCACGGGCTCGTCGTCGGCCGTGACCGCCTCGTGCAGCGCCGCCACCCGCTCATCCAGCGTGAACGGCGGCCCCGGCGGGTAGGGCGCCCACCGGTATTCGGGGTGCGCGTCGGCCCAGCGCCGCTGCCAGTGCTCCGGAAGGGGGACGCCGCGGCCCGGCACCAGCAGATGTCGCGTCATCGGCTGAGGGTAGCCCTCGCGGCCATTCCACGCGGGGCCCGTCGCCGTCCGGATCGCCGACGACGGGCGGCGCCGGCCCCCGTCTCGCCACCGGTCCACCTGCCCTGACCAGCGGTGCGGGCGGCGGCGAAACCGACCGGTGCGGGCGTGAAACCGCGGCGAAGGCGTGGTGGAACCGGCGCGGCTGATGCTGTCTCCTGACCGGCCGACGCCGGTCGCGAGGGAGCGATGATGAAGCACATTCCCGCGGTACACGCGGAGGGCCTGGTGAAGTCGTTCGGTGACTTCCGCGCCGTCGACGGGGTCGACCTGCACGTCGACCAGGGTGAGATCTACGGCGTGCTGGGCCCCAACGGCGCCGGCAAGACCACCATGCTCAAGATGCTGGCCACGCTGCTGCCCATCGACGGCGGCCGGGCGGAGATCTTCGGCGTGGACGTGCGCCGCGATCCGCACCGCACCAGGCAGCTGCTCGGCGTCACCGGGCAGTACGCGTCGGTGGACGAGAACCTGACCGCCAACGAGAACCTGTGGCTGTTCGGCCGCCTGCAGGGGGTGTCCAGCCGCACGGCCCGCACCACCGCCGCTCAGCTGCTGGAGCAGTTCGGCCTGCAGGAGGCGGCGAACAAGCCGATCTCCCAGTTCAGCGGTGGTATGCGGCGGCGACTCGACCTGGCCGCCAGCCTGATCACCCGGCCGCCGCTGATCTTCCTGGACGAGCCGACCACCGGCCTGGACCCGCGTACCCGGGGACAGATGTGGGACACCATCCGCGAACTGGTCGCCGGGGGCTGCACGGTCCTGCTGACCACGCAGTACCTGGACGAGGCCGACCAGCTCGCCGACCGGATCGCGGTCATCGACCGGGGCCGCAAGGTCGCCGAGGGCACCCCCGACGAGCTGAAGGCGTCCGTGGGCAACTCGACCCTGCGGCTGCGGCTGACCGACCCCGCCGACCAGCCTGCCGCCGCGGACGTCGTGCGGCGGCTGCTGGGCGAGGACCCGGTGCTCAGCCCGGAGTCGGGGCGGATGAACGTGGCGCTCGACGCCGCGGACCGGGCCGCCGACGTGCTCATCCGCCTGCGCGAGGCGGGCATCGGCATCACCTCGGTGAGCGTCGACGCGCCGACCCTCGACGAGGTGTTCCTGGCTCTCACCGGACACGACACCGGCGACGGCTCCGACCCGTCCGCGTCCGCGGACAAGCTTCAGCTCGAGGTGGCCCGATGACCCTGCAGATGACCAAGCCCGTGGCGGCGATGCCGCGACGCCTGACGCCCGATGACATCGCCGCGCGTACGACCTCGCACAACAGCCTGCGGGAGACGGTCGGCCAGACGATGTCGATGGCGTGGCGGGCGACGAAGAAGATGCGCCGCAACCCGGAGCAGTTCTTCGACGTCACCATCCAGCCGCTGCTGTTCACGGCGATGTTCGCGTACCTGCTGGGTGGCGGCCTGTCCGGCAGCGTGGAGGCCTACCTGCCGCTGGTGATCCCCGGCATCCTGGCGCAGACCGCGCTGACGGCCTGCATGGCCACCGGCGTTCAGCTGCGCGAGGACATGGAGAAGGGGGTGTTCGACCGGTTCAAGTCGCTGCCGATGGCCCGGATCGCGCCGCTGGCCGGTCCCATGATCGCCGACCTGCTGCGGTACGCGATCGCCTCGACGCTGACCTTCCTCACCGGTATCGCGATGGGCTACCGCCCCGGCGGCGGCACGGTCGGCGTGGTGCTGGCGATCGTGCTCACGATGATCGCCGGCTGGTCGCTTGCCTGGGTGTTCACCTGGGTCGGCACGCTGGCCCGCAGCGCGCAGAGCGTCCAGGGCATCTCCATGATGATCATGTTCCCGCTGACGTTCATGTCCAACGCGCTGGTCCCGGTCGAGACCCTGCCCGGCTGGCTCGCCGCGTTCGTGAAGGTCAACCCGGTCTCGTACGTGGTCACCGCCACCCGCGACCTGGCCAACGACGGCCAGGTCACCGCGCACGTCGGATGGGCTCTCGTGGCCTGCGCGGCAGTCATCGCGATCTTCGCGCCGCTGTCGGTACGCAGCTACAAGCGCCACCTCTAGCGCTCAGGCCCCGATCCGCGCGACCAGGCTCCGTGCCTCGTCGAGCAGGTCGGGGCCGCGCCGGTCGCCGAACTCGGCGGCCAGCTCGGCCAGCAGTCCGGGCGCCCGCGACTCGGCCTGGACGGAGATCCGCTCCCAGGCCAGCGTGGGCATGCTCCGGTTGTACGCGAACCGGTCCGCCAGCGCGATCAGCCGCACCGCGTCCGGGACCGGCAGGGCCTCCCGGAGCAGACCCCACGCGCCGAGCGCCAGCAGCACCAGCCCGCAGACCGGATAGTCCAGGTAGGGATGGTCCGGGTCGAGCACCTGCAACGCCTGCTCGGCGGCCCGGGAGAACTGCGCCGCGCCGATCGGGTCGCCGGGCGGGGCGTAGTACGCGTGCGCGGCCAGACTCGTCGCCTCGGCCACGAGCACCCACGGCTCCAGCCCGGTCGGTGCGACGGCCGGGATCCGCAGTTCCCGCACTCGCACGCCGGCCGCACGGTAGCCCGCCAGCCCGGCCTCGACGTCGCCGCGGGCCAGCGCCAGCTCGGCCTTGCCGAGATCGAAGGCGAGCCGGCCCGCCAGGGCCCCCTCGGCCTCGGTCGCGTCGTCGAGGTCGGCGAGCTGGGCGGCGGCGTCGTCGATGGCACCGTCGGAGATCATGACCAGGGCGAGCAGCGAGCGCAGCTGGATGGCGTCGTCGCGGGCGCCGAGCCGGTCCAGCACCGGCAGCGCGGCGTGGGCGTGGACCGCGGCGTCCTTCGCCCGGCCGAGCTGCATCGCGAGCTGCGCCGCCATGGTGTGCATGATCGCCTGCGACCAGGGGCCGATCGTGTCGTCGGCGAGCAGCAGCCCGCGTTCGGCGGCGTCCATGGCCGCGTCCGGGTCGCCCATGTTCTCCAGGGCCTGGCTCAGCCACGGCAGCGCCAGCGCGGCGATCTCGCGGTCGGCGGACGCGGCGTGCGCCCGCAGCTGCTGGAGGAAGCCTTCGGGCGAATGCGGGTCGATGTCGCTCAGCATGGTGACCATGGCGGAGATCCACGGGTCCCGCGTGCCCGGCCCGAGCGCCCGCAGGGTGTCGCGCAGCCGGTCGGAGTGCGGCGAGTTGGCGACCAGCGAACCGTTGAGGGTCATCGCGATCGCCATCCGGGTGGCGTCGGCGAGGTCCGGCGGGGGTGTCCAGCCGTCGACCACGTTCGCGGCGGCTTCGATCAGGACCAGCAGCCGGGGGTGCTCGCCCAGGATGATCCAGTATCCAGCCAGCGCGGCGAGGATCTGCACCGCAGCCGCCGGGTCGGGGGTGGCGAAGGTCCGGCGCAGCACGTCGGAGAGGTTGGTCTCCTCGGGGCGGGTCTCGTCGACGACGTCGAACTGCCTCGGGCTGAACAGGGCGCGGGCGTGCCGGGCGGAGAAGGCGACCGCCCAGGCGCGCTGGGCCTGCTCGGCCGCGCCGTCCTCGCCGGCGTCGACCAGCTGCATCCGGCCGAACTCGCGCACGGTCTCCAGCATCCGGTAGCGCACCCCACCGGGGCCGGTCTCCACGACGGTCAGCAGGGACTGGTCGGCCAGGTCCTGGACCGCGGCGAGCGCGTCGTCGCCGAGCATCGCCTCCGCCGCGTCGAGGGTGAACCCGTCGTGGAACACCGACAGCCAGCGCAGGGCCCGGCGCTCGCGTTCGGCGAGCAGGTTCCAGGACCAGTCGATGACGGCCAGCAGGGTCTGGTGCCGGTCGGGTGCGCTGCGGTCCCCGCCGCGCAGCAGCGCGAACCGGTTCTCCAGGCGGCGGGCGATGTCGGCGACGGACATCACGCGTACCTTCGCGGCCGCCAGTTCGATCGCGAGCGGTAGCCCGTCAAGCCGCTCGACGATCTCGGCCACCACCGCGTCGGCGCCGTCGAGGCGCACGTCCGGGCGCGAGGCGGTGGCCCGCTGCCGGAACATTTCGGCCGCGTCGGCGGTGTCCAGTTCAGCCAGCGGGTAGACGTGTTCGGCGGCGATGGCCAGCGGGGCCCGCGTGGTGGTGAGCACCCGCGGTTCCCGGGTGGTGGCGGTGAGGTAGGCGACGAAGTCGGCGACAGCGGCGACGATGTGCTCGCAGTTGTCGAGGATCAGCAGGCTCGGGGCCTGGTCGAGGTAACCCGCGATGCGGGCGCGGACGTCGGCCCGCTGCTCCGGGGTGAGGGTGCGCCGGCCACTGACGGAGTCCCGTACGCCCAGCGCCGACCCGATCTCGCCGACGAGGTCGTCGGGTGCGGTGACGCCGACGAGTTCGACGAAGTGCACCACCGGGGCCGGGTGCTCGCGGCCGAGCACGTGCGCCAGCCTGGTCTTGCCCAGTCCGCCCGGCCCGACGATGGACACCACCCGGTACGCGGCCAGCAGCGCCTGCAGCCGGCGGATGTCGCCCGCGCGGCCGAGCAGCGCGGTCGCCTCGTAACGCAGGCCCGCCCGGACCGGGCTGTCCTGGACGAGCAGCTCACGGTGGACCCGGCGCAGGTCCGGGCCGGGGTCGGCGCCGATCCGGTCACGCAGGTCGGCGCGGTAGGTCTCGTACCGGCTCAGCGCGGCACCGGCGCCGCGTACCGCCGCCTCGCCGCGCAGCAGATCCGCGAGCAGGCCTTCATCGGCCGGATGGGCGGCCCACGCCTCGGTCAGGGTCGGCAGCGCGTCGGCGTACTCACCGAGCCGGACCTTGGCCCGGGCCGACAGCAGCCGGGCCTGGTCGAGGTCGCGTTCGGCCTCGTACCGCAAGGAGGCGAGCGGGCCGTGCCCGTCTCCGGCGGCGACGGGGCCGAGCGCGACGGCTTCGGCGGCCAGGCCGGCCGCGCGGGCCGGGTCGGACTCGAACACCGACCGGGCCGCGGCGAGCCGGTCGGCGAGCAGTTGGCTGTCCACCTGCGCCCGGTCGATGCCCAGGCGGTAGCCGTCGCCGTCGCGGACCACCGAGTCCGGCCCGTGTGCCGTCCGGGTCCGCGAGACCAGCACCTGCAGCGCCTTGAGCGGGTTGGCGGGGACGTCCTCGTCCCAGATGAGGTCGACGAGCCGGCTTGAGCCGACCGTCCGACCGGCGGCGGCGAGCGCGGCGAGAAGCGCCTGCGGTCGCTCGCCCAGCACCGGCTCGCCGTCCCAGCGCACCGTTTCCAGCAGGGACAGGATGATCGGCACCCGCCAAGTCTAAGCTCGCGGGAAAGTCGCCCACCTCGAACCGGGTCGCGCTGGCGCGCCCGTGCTGCGAGCCTCAGTGGCGCGAACCGGGGATGATCGCCGACCGGCCGATCCGGTCGGCGCCAGAACGTCGGGTCGTTGAGGAACATCTCGACGTAGCGCAGACCGACCCAGTACTCCCCGAGGGGGTTGCCGCCCGGGGAGAACTTACGGAAGG
>NZ_JBEZDT010000041.1:0-91528 GCF_040648455.1 Catellatospora sp. NPDC049133 | reverse complement strand
CACCTGAAGGCCGATCTGACCCGCTTCGGCATCGTCGAGGGCGACCAGCTCACCTGCCAGCTGCACGGCTGGAAGTGGAACCTGGCCACCGGCCGCTGCCAGAACGCCACAGCCAGCCACAACGTACGAGCTCAACGCGACAGCCAGCGGGCTGCCAACCGGTAACTCACCCCACACCCGAGCACCACCACGGGTCGACCGACACCGGCACCATGGAGAGTCCTGGCTGAGGCCCGGAACGTGTGGCGAACCCGACGAGGCTGACGTCCACCGGCGCGTGTGCGGCGACTTTGGCCGCTGCGGGGGCTGGTTGCCCAGTGCCCAGGCACCGCCGGCGGCCAGCACGGCCGCTGCTGCGTCGGCGTTTTGCGACCCGTGCCAGCCCTCGGCACACCCTCGGGTGAAGCACGGGGGGCCACCCGTGGGTGCGTGCCTCCAAGAGCCATAAAAGGGTCTGAAGCGCCCATCAGGGCAGATTCCCTCGCGTTGATGATCCTTCCAACGGCTACGCTGCCAGGAGAAGCCGCAGTACCAGCCGAGTGCGATCCTCAGGGGCCGCGACAGGTCGCCCGATCGGTCAGGCAGCGCGGACTTTCGGCAGCGGCTGCGTCAGGAGCGGAGATGAGCGAACCCCACGGCCGCGTTGCCTGGGCGCGGCACGACCCGTCGCTTATCGGCCGCGACGACGACATCGCCTTCGTACGGTCTTTCGTCGAGGGCACCACCACCAGCGGCGCAGCGTTGGTCATCCTCGGCGACGCCGGGATAGGCAAATCGGTGCTGGTCGCCGACGCCGCAAATCATGCCGCGGCCCTGGGGACGCAGGTCATCTGGGCCGTCGGAGTCGAACACGACGCGAACGTCAGCTTCACCGGCTTGGCCCAGGTGGTGTCACCGCTGCTGGCCGACCTCGACCGCCTCGAACCCGCACACCGGGCCGCGTTGCGCGGCGCGCTCGGCCTCGACGCCTCCATCAACGCCAATCGGCTGGCGATCTCGAACGCCGCCCTGCAGCTGCTCATCCGAGCGGCCACTGCGCGTCCGCTCTTGCTGATCGTCGACGACATGCCATGGCTGGATCCGATCAGCGCACAGATCCTCGCGTTCTGCGCCCGGCGGGTCGCCGGGCACCGCATCGGCGTACTCGCCACTGCCCGGACCGGAGAACCGACGGCGTTCGACACCAGCGGGCTGTCCACCTACGAGCTCGCGCCGCTGTCCGACGAAGCTTCCCAGCGCCTGCTCGACAGCCGCTACCCGGCGCTGGCGGCCCGGCCCCGGCAACGGCTGCTTGCCGAGGCTCAGGGCAATCCGCTGGCGCTGCTGGAGCTGCCCATAGCCTTATCCACGCAAGGTCCAGGCCCGCTGACGGCCGTCCTGCCGATCACCGGTCGGCTGCAACAGGTCTTCGCCGCCCGCATCGGTGACCTTCCGAAAGCGACACGCCAAGCCCTCCTGTTGGCGGTACTCGACGGCACCGGCGACCTCAGTGTCATCGCCGAGCCGCGCAGAGCCGCTGCTGACCTGGCCCCGGCCGTGAACATGCGGCTGGTGTCCGTGGACGTCGCCGCAGCCAAGCTGAGCTTCCGCCACACCCTGATTCGGTCTGTGATCATCGGATGCACCACCGGCGAACAGCTACGAGAAGCCCACCGCAGGCTTGCCGAACATCATCGCCGCGACGTCCACCGGCGGGCATGGCATCTGGCCGAGGCCAGCACCGGCCCGGACGAGGCGACTGCCGCGCTGCTGGAGCACGTTGCCCACATCAACCTGTTTCGCGGTGACTCCGTTGTCGCGATCACCGAACTCCTGCGCGCCGCTGATCTGAGCCCCGACGGCGGTGCCCGAAGCGCCCGGTTGGCCGAAGCCGCCTACTTCGGTGCCGTCGTCACCGGAGACCTACGCGAAGTGCCGGCCCTTCTCGATGCCGCCCGCCGTGCCGACCCCGAACACCACGGGTCGCTAGCCGGCGCGGTCGCCGGCGCCTACCACCTGCTCAACGAGGCTGGTGATGTCGACTCCGCCTACCGGCTACTGGCCGCCGCGATCGACGCACTGCCGCAACCGCGCGACGCCCACGACAAGACCCTGATCGAGGCGCTGTACACGCTGCTGATGGTCTGCTTCTTCGCCGGTCGGGCCGAGTTCTGGGCGACCTTTCATGCCACGGTGGACCGGCTGGAGCCCCGCGCGCCGCAGTTGATTTCCGTCCTGGCCGCCACCTTCGGCGACCCCGCGCACAGGGCGCTGCCGATTCTGGACACCCTCGACACCGCGATCGCGGCGCTGCGCCGGGAGAACAGCCCCGCGCGCATCGTCCGAACCGCGATCGCCGCCAGTTATCTCGACCGGATCGGCGAGTGCCGCGAGCCGCTGTGGCGGGCGGTGCGGCACGGCCGTGAGGGCGGAGCGGTGACCTCTGCGATCGAGGCTCTGTCACTGCTGGCCAACGACGCCTATTTCACCGGCCGCTGGGACGACCTGGCCGCGCTCACGGCCGAGGCGATCGACCTGTGCCAGAGCCACGACTACACGCTGCTGCGCTGGCCGAGCCTGTTCCTGCAAGCGCTGGTCGCCGCGGCGCGCGGCGACGACGACACCGCCCACGAACTCACCCAGCAGCTGACCCGCTGGGCAGGTCCCCGCCGGGCAGGCGCCATCATGTCGTACGCATGGCACATCCGTGCTCTCGCTGCGCTGTCAAAGGCCGACTTCGAAGAGGCGTACCGGTGCGCGAGCACGGTCAGCCCCGTCGGCAGCCTGGCACCGCACGCACCGAACGCACTGTGGCTGATCATGGAGGTGGTCGAGGCGGCCGCCCGCACCGGCCGGGCAGATGACGCCCGCGCCCACGTCGCCGCCGCCGAACGATCACACGTGGCGGAGCTGTCGCCCCGCCTGGCACTCACCGCGGCCGGCGCCCGTGCCATGGCAGCCGATGACGCCTCCTTCGCACCGCTTTTCGACCTGGCGCTGGCGTCGCCCGGTGCCGACCGGTGGCCGTTCGACCTGGCCCGCATCCATTTGGCCTACGGCGAACGGTTACGCCGCACCCGGTCGCCGGCCGCGGCCCGTCCTCAGCTGCAGGCGGCCGCGGATCTGTTCGACCAACTGCAGGCCCGGCCCTGGGCGCACCGGGCCGTCAACGAACTGCGCGCGACCGGACTGCATCGCGACAGTCCTGCCGGTGGTGAGCAGGTGGCGGTGCTGACCGCCCAGCAGTTGCAGATCGCCCGGCTGGCCGCGACGGGGCTGACCAACAAGCAGATCGCCGAACGGCTGTTCCTGTCGGCCCGCACTGTGGGCTACCACCTGCACCAGATCTTCCCGAAGCTCGGCGTGACCTCCCGCGCGGGGCTGCACGAGGCGCTCGGCCGCCTTCCCGGCGAAGACGGCGACCTTACGGACTGACCGGTCATTTGACAGACGCGGCAGGCCACCGCATGTCCATAACGTCGGCTTTAGGTTCCATCAACCGGTGAACACCTGGAGAAGACGATGACCAACATCAACAACGTCGTGCTGGTGCACGGCGGTTTCGTCGACGGCTCCGGCTGGCAGAAGGTCTACCAGCTGCTGCGCCGTGACGGCTTCAACGTCAGCATCGTGCAGAACCCGACCTTGTCGCTGGCCGGTGATGCTGAGGCGACCCGGCGGGTCCTGCAGCGCCAGAACGGCCCGACCGTACTCGTCGGCCACTCCTACGGTGGCGCGGTCATCAGCGAAGCCGGCAATCACCCGGCGGTGGCCGCACTGGCCTACGTCGCGGCGTTCGCACCCGACAAGGGCGAGTCGGTCAACACCCTGATCGCCGACCCGCCGCCTGGCGCGCCGGTGCCGCCGATCCTGCCGCCGCAGGACGGGTTCCTGCTCCTCGACCGGGACAAGTTCCACGCCTCGTTCGCCGCGGACGTGCCGCTGGACGAGGCACAGTTCCTGGCCGACTCGCAGGTGCCATGGGGTGTCGACGCGCTGTCCGGGGCCGTCTCGGATGCGGCGTGGCGGTACAAGCCCAGCTGGTACCTCGTGGCCGCCGATGACCGGATGATCCCGCCACCGGCTCAGCGGGCCATGGCCGAGCGCGCCGGATCGACCGTCGCCGAGACACCCGGCAGCCATGCCGTGTACGTGTCACAACCCCAAGCCGTCGCCGACCTGATCCGCCAGGCTGCGGCCGGTGCCCGGTGAGCAGCACGTTCGCAGCAGAGTTGCGCACCGCCCGCCACGACGCCGGCCTGACGCTGGAGGAGCTGTCCGAGGCCTCCGGCGTCAGCGTGCGGGCACTCAGCGACATGGAACGCGGCCGGGCCCTCGGCCCGCAACGCCGGACGGTGGCGCAGATCGCCGACGCGCTCAAACTCGACGACCAGCCCCGCGAGCGGCTCCTGGCCCTGGCGAAGGCAGGCCGGACCCGCTCGGCCTACCTCAGCGCCGCGCCTGGCTCCTGTGAACTGCCCGGCCCGCTCGGCGACTTCACCGGCCGGGCCGCCGAACTGGCCTGGCTCCTGCACCGCGTCCAGGACCGGGCCCGCGCCGACGACCAGGCAGGCACCGCGGTGATCTCCGGCGGTGCCGGCCTGGGCAAGACGACGTTGGCGGTACGCGCCGCGCACCACGTACGGGACCGCTTCCCCGGCGGCGTGCACTTCATCGAAGCGCACGGCATGACCCGGCGCCCGTCACCCAGCGACGAGATGCTGGCCCGTCTCCTGCGAGCGCTGGGAGTACGCGACCCGCACCTTCCACAAGACCCGGCCGAACGAGCCGCCCGCTACCGGCAACTGCTGCGTGAACGACGCGTCCTGGTGATCGTCGACGACGCGGCGACCGAAGCACAGGTCCGGCCGCTGCAGCCGGGAGCCGGCAGCAGCCGTCTCATCGTCACCAGCCGCCGCGTGCTGGCAGGGCTGGTAGGCGTACAGCGGCTGCAGCTGACGCCGATGCCGACCGCCGATGCACAGGACCTGATGACGCGCATACTCGCCGACGGCGCGTCTGCGCCTCGCCACGAGGACATGGACGGTCTGGTGAAACTGTTGGGCGGGCTGCCGCTGGCGCTGCGCATCGCCGGCAACCGGCTGCTGTCCCGGCCGCAGTGGAGCGTGGCCGACCTGGTGCTGCGGCTGGCGGCCGCCGAGCGGCGCCTCGACCAGCTCAGCGCCGGTGACCTGCAAGTCGCCGCCGCGTTCGGGGTGTCGTACGAGCAGCTACCCGAGCCGACCCGGAGGCTGTTCCGGCAGATCGCGCTGGTGCCCGGCGCGGACTTCAACGCGGCGCTGGCTTCGGAGATCGTGCAGATGTCTGCGACGACCGCCGAGGAGCATCTCGACGATCTAGTGGATCTCGGTCTGCTGGAGACGGCGCCGAATGGACGCTACCGTTTCCACGACCTGGTGCGTCTCTACGCCCACCGGCGCGCCGAACACGAAGACACCGCAGCCGAGGTGACCTCCGCCCGCCGGCGGATGATCACCTGGCTGCTGGATACCCTGACCGCCGCAGGACGGTGGTTCGAACCCGGCGGCGACCGCACCACGTTCGCCACCACCGACGACGCCGACAGCTGGATCCGGGCCGAAGCCGAGCACTGGTTCCCGGCCCTGGGCGCCGCCGCGGTCGACGGCGACCACGCTGCGGTGACGCAGGCAGTCGGCGCGATGCACTGGTTCTCCGACCGGTGGGTGCACTGGCACCGATGGCGCGACGTGTTCGCCCTCGGCTACGACTCGGCCGTCCACCTGGGCGACATCCGGCTGCAGGCCGAGTTCCTCAACTATGTGGCCTGGACCCATACGCTGCCGTGGCGCGACGCGCGGCCTGCGCTCGACCTCACCGCGCGCGCACTCGCCCTCGCCGACGCGGCCGGCGACGTGCTGCAACAGGCGTGGGCGCTGCACTACACCGCCGTCGCCCAACGCAGACTGGGCGATCTGTCAGCGGCCCAGGACGCCGCACGCACGGCGGCTGACCTGTTCCAGCAGGCCGGCGACATCGACGCCACCTGCCAGGCCTGGATCCTGCGTGGCTACATCGCGGTGGCGCTCGGCGACACCGACGAAGCACTCGTCTGCTACCAGCAGTCACTGCGGCTGGCCGAGGACCCGTCTGCCGGCATGACCCCCACGATCGCCGAAGGCACTCTGCCGGTCGTGCTGTCGCGCATCGCCCAGGCGCTGGGCGCCGCAGGCCGCGCCGACGAAGGCATACCCCTGATGTTGCGCGCGGTCGACCTGCTCAAAGGCACCGACAACCGGCTGCTGCAGGCCACCATGCTCTGGATGTTGGCCGAGCTTTACGACGCCTCCCACGCCGATCAAGCACGACAGGTTCTGCTGAATGCCGCCGAGCTCTTCGAGTCGATCGGCGAACACCAGCAGGCGGCCACCTGCCGCAGCAGAGCCGCGATGGCCGGGCAGACGTAGTTCTGCATGTTGTCCTGCCTGGTCCGGGGCTTGCGGAACCGGTTGCATGGGTTGCGAAGCGGCGGGCGGTCCGCCCGCCGCACAGCGATTCGGGAGCAACCCCATGAGCAAACCCATCCGCAACGTCGTGCTGGTGCACGGCGGTTTCGTCGACGGTTCCGGCTGGCAGGCCGTGCACCGGCTGCTGACCGCCGACGGATACCACGTCAAGATCGTGCAGAACCCGACACTGTCGCTGGAAGGCGACGTCGCCGCCACCCGGTTCATCCTCGACGACCTCGACGGTCCGGCCATCCTCGTCGGGCACTCCTACGGCGGCGCCGTCATCAGCGAAGCCGGCACCCACGAAGCCGTCGCGGGCCTGGTCTACATCGCGGCGTTCGCACCGGACAAGGGAGAGTCGGTCAACACGCTGATCGCCGACCCGCCGCCCGGCGCGCCCGTCCCGCCGATCCTGCCGCCCCGCGACGGGTTCCTGTTCCTTGACCGGGACAGGTTCCACGCCTCGTTCGCCGGCGACCTGTCTGCCCAGGACGCGGCGTTCCTGGCCGACTCGCAGGTCCCCTGGGGCGTCGGCTGCCTGGCCGGCGCCGTCACCGAGCCGGCATGGCGGCACAAGCCCGCCTGGTACCTGGTCGCCACCGACGACCGCATGATCCCGCCGGGCGCGCAGCGGGCCATGGCCGCCCGCGCCGGCGCGATCACCGCCGAGGCGACCGGCAGCCACGCCGTGTACGCCTCCCAGCCGACCGCCGTCGCCGACCTCATCCGCCAGGCCGCAGCCTCCGCGGCCAACTGATACCCACCACGAGTAGGAGCACAACAATGTCCCACCAGATCTCCCGGCGGACCCTCGTCACCGGCGCAGGCGCCGGCCTCGCGCTCACCGCAACGGCGCTCGCCACCGGCCCGGCCGTGTTCGCCGAGACCACCGGCACCACCGGGTCGGCCAAGCCGACCATCGTGCTCGTGCACGGCGGCTACGCCGACTCGTCCTGCTGGAACGCGACCATCCAGCAGTTGCAGGGCAAGGGCTACAGCACCGTCTGCGCGGCGAACCCCCTGCGGGGAATCCCCACCGACGCGCCGTACGTCGCGAGCCTGCTGGACTCGATCAGCGGTCCGGTCGTGCTGGTCGCGCACTCCATGGGCGGAACGGTCATCACCAACGCCGCCGCCGGGAAGTCCAACGTCAAGGCGCTGGTCTACATCGCGGCGTTCGTGCCCGAGGTCGGCGAGACGCAGGGCGAACTCATCACCAAGTTCCCCGGCAGCGAGGTCGCGCCGGTGAGCGTGGGCGTGCCGTACACCAAGGCCGACGGCACCACCGGAATCGACCTGTACCTGGGCAAGGACGGCCAGGCGGCCTTCGCCGCCGACATCTCCACCAGCGCCTTCCGGACCTTGCAGGCCACGCAGCGGCCGTTCGACGCCGACTCCTTCATCTTCCCGACCACCGCCACGGCCTGGAAGACGATCCCGACATGGGCGCTGGTCGCCGGCCAGGACAAGGCGATCCCGCCTGCCACCCAACGCTGGATGTACAGCCGCGCCAACGCCCGCAAGGTCGTCGAAGTGCCGAATTCGTCGCACGTCGTGATGCTCAGCAACCCCAGGGTCGTGGCTGAACTCATCACCGACGCAGCCAGGGCGGTCTGCTGAGGCTCGCCGCGCAGGCCCCGGTCCACCACCGTGGACCGGGGCCATGTCATTGAAAACACCCTTCTCCGGCGGCGCCAGCCAGGTACGACGCCGCAGCAGCTCCGAAGGCTGGGTTTCGGCTCCGACGCCCAGCATGACCGCGTCGTGGCGTGGCGGCGGACCGTATTCACCAATTGGCAGGGTCACGGCGTATACGGGTTGGGTGAAGGCGTTTATGAGCGCTGTACTTGAGCGCATACTCATGTCAGCTGTCCGGCAAAGTCCATGGCATCGATCAGGCCAAACGTATCCGGCGCGTGCGTGGCCATCGACGTTCGGTTGAGAACACGGCGAGCAGCACGACGGGTAAGACGGCGCGCGGTGGCCGGGGTTCTCGGTGAGTAGGCATGGAGCTTGTCTTTCTGTACGGGAGCTACGCAGGCGGCGCGATCGAAGGCCGGGTGCCGCGACGCGCGTCGAACGGGCCGTTCGCGGTTGGGGACCGTGCTGCGGCGAGGGGCTGCCTCATCCGTGCGTCGCAGGCGAGGGGTCGCGGCTCGCGCCTGTCCGGCGGAAGGCGTGAGCCGCGTCGTCGCCTGTGTGCACCGCCGACGCGCCGGTGGTGGCACGACGGCGGTGCTGCGTGGGGCGGAAGGTCAGACGATGTACCAGGGTCCGCCGACGCCGCGGCGCTGGTAGCCGTGGTGGGTGCGCTCGGTGCGGGTCGACTCCATGACGGTGAAGGCGTGGTACTTGGTGAATGGAGTGGCGCCGGCCAGCCGTTCGGGCCAGGTCTGGCCGTTGGAGGTGGTCTTGCTCAGCGTCTTGTCGACGATGTAGTTGACCATCGAGTTCATGAAGTTCTCCGCGCCCACAAGGCGGTGCTCTTTGCCCATGCCGTGGTGGAAGCCTTCCAGGACGTCCTTGGAGGCCATCTCCTTGAGCGCCTCGTCGGCGTGGTCGCGCACGTCGTGCCAGTACTCCCGGACGATCTCGACGTCTTCGCGGGTGCCCCAGCGGGTGATGTGGCCGCCGATGAGGGCTTTGAAGTCGTAGGACAGGATGTCGTCGTGGGCCTGGTAGAACCCGCTGATGTTTTCAGAGAAGTCGCAGTGCATGAACGCCACCGAGCCAGGGCTCACGATGTCGATCTTCGTGAGCGCCTTTTGGGTGGGTGCCCAGATGTAGACGTTGCCGGGGCAGTGGTCGGCGCCCTTGTAGGACAGTTCCAGCTTGGTCCCGCCGACCTCGAGCGTGGCCTCGGTGTCGAACGTCTCGGTCGGCAGCGGGCGGTACTTGTCCGGGAAGCGGGCCAGCAGGTCGCGGGTGATGTCGTGGGCGATGATCTTCACCTTCGGGCCGAACATGGACGCCGCGCCGATGTGGTCGGAGTGCCAGTGGCTGTAGACCAGGTGGGTGACCGGTGCGTCGGTGACCGACTCGATCGCGGCGAAGATGAGATCGCGGCGTTCTGAGCCAGTCGGGCGATCGAAGGCCCGATCGGCTGAGCCGCCGGATAAACCACGGCGAACGGACCCTCGAAACAAATGGAGGACCCCCTCACGTTCCGAACGTAGCACAACATGAGGACTCCCTCAGCTTTTGTGGGATGCTTCATGAGGGTGCCCTCACCTTTGGTAAGGTCAGCCCATGCCGCCCGGATCCGTGTCGCCGAACCGTTCAACACGACCCCTGCGGCGAGACGCCCAACGCAACCGAGACGCGCTGCTCGCAGCCGCCTCCGACGCGTTTGCACGGGAGGGCCTCAACGCGTCGCTGGAGGGCATCGCACGCCAGGCCGGTGTCGCGATCGGCACGCTGTACCGGCATTTCCCGACTCGCCCGGACCTGGTCCAGGAAGCTTTCGAGGGCAAGCTGCAGACCTGGCTGGCCGCGGCCGAGGCGAGCGCCTGCGCGCCGGATCCGTGGGAGGGTTTCTGCGGTTATCTCGAAACGCTGTGCGATCTGCAGGCCGATGACAGCGGGATGAACGACCTGGCGTCGATGCACGTTCCGCTGCCGGACTTCGTCAGCGGCCGGCTGACCCGGATCCGCGAGCTCACCCAGACCATCGTCGACCGCGCCCACCAGCAGGGCACCCTGCGCGCCGACGTGACGCGCCAGGACCTGGCCTTCGTCATCTGGGCACACAGCCGGATCGCGGCGGCCACCCGCGACGTGGCTCCCGATGTGTGGCGCCGCCACCTGCACCTCATGCTCGACGCCTTCCGGGCCGGCAATGCCCATCCGCTGCCTGTTCCCCCGATGAGCCAGGACCAGGTGGACCGGGCCATGACCAACCTCGGCAGCACCAGTGCGCCCACCGAGTGAGGTGGTGCCACAACCGCGGCCCACACACCGACGCGCAAGGTGATACATCACCAGAGTAGGGTCGTCACAGTGAGCAAACCCGAGTACTTGAACGACCGCGAGCGACGAGCCTGGTACGGATTCCTGACCATGCAGGAGGACATCCGCCGGCACATGAACCGCCAGCTGCTCGCCACGACCGGCCTGTCGCTGGCCGACTACGCCGTGCTGAGCGCGCTGTCGGAGGCGCCCGCGGGTTCTTTGCGGATCTTCGAACTTCGTGAGCGCCTGCGGTGGGAGAAGACGCGGCTCACGCACCAGGTGTCGCGCATGGTCACCCGCGGCCTGCTCGAGCGGCAGAGCTGCGCAGAGGACACCCGTGGCAATAACGTGGTCCTCACCGCTGCGGGGCGCTCCGCCATCGAAGAGGCCGCGCCGCTGCATGTCAGGTACGTGCGCCAGGTCTTTCTCGATGCGCTCAGCCCGCGCCAGCTCGACGCCATCGCCACGGCGTCTGAGGCCGTTCTCGAGGCGCTGCAGGACGAGCCGTTCGAAGACTGACGACACGGTCGGCGCGCTGACCGATGACGACCACTCGCCTGGCTCGTCGAACGCAGCAGATGGGTGATGTGTCACCGGCCACTTGAGGGTGATAGGTCACCCTTGACGCGCCTAAGCTTGCCGGGTGCCGATCTTCCGGCACGTACAGGTTGCCGCCGCACAGTTCGCGGCGGCTGCACAGAACGAAGGAAGAGCACATGTCCCACCCCGTCAATCTCGCCGTCATCTACTACTCCGCGACCGGTGCCGGCACCGAGATCGTCAACGAGATGAGCAAGGCCGCGCAGAACGCCGGCGCGCAGGTCCGGGTCCGCAAGGTCGCCGAGCTGGCACCGCAGTCCGCGATCGATTCGAACCCGCTTTGGGCCTCCCACCACGCCGCGACCGCCGGTGTGCCGACCCCGAGCTTCGACGACATCGAGTGGGCTGACGCGATCATCTTCGGCTCGCCCACCAGGTTCGGCAACATCGCCTCGCAGCTCAAGCAGTTCTTCGACACGCTGGCACCGCTGTGGATGCAGAACAAGCTGGCCGACAAGGTCTACAGCGGCTTCACCTCCGCCTCGACCCGCCACGGCGGGCACGAGTCGACGCTGCTGGCCATGTACAACACGATTTACCACTTCGGTGGCATCATCGTGCCGCCGGGCTACACCGACCCGGTCAAGCTCGTCGACGGCAATCCCTACGGCACGACCCAGCATGTCGAGTACGGCAACGAAGCGGCGTCGGTTGGCACGGACGCCCGCAACTCCGCGCGGCACCAGGCTGAGCGCGTGGTCAAGATCGCGCGCGCGTTGAAGCGGGGCTTGGCCGCCTGACCCGCTGATCGCACCTCGTCGCCGTCTCGCGGACGGTGGCTCATGGATGTCGCCCCGGCCGTCGGCCGGGGCGACATCGCGTCATGCGGCAGGTCGGGCGGATCTGAACTCGGCGGCACGCGGAAGGTGTGCCGGTTGTGGATCCGTCGACAGTTCGCCATGCAGCACCTGGACGACAGCCGCCGAGGCGGCAGCCAGCGCATCGAGCTGGTGTCCGCCGATCACGTCGAGAAAGATCCGGCGCACGTATCGAAGGTGCAGCGGGGTCGCCTCGCGTACGGCCGTCAGGCCCTGCTGTGTGAGTCCGATGTGGTTGCCCCGGATGTCGTCGGCGCAGCTGCGCCGTTCGAGCAGCCCGCGGGCGGCCATGCGCGAAACCTGGTGGGTGAGGCGGGTCTTCTCCCAGCGCAGTTGTTCCCTGAGCGCGAACACGCGCAATGAGCCGTCCGATGTCTGGGCCAGGGTGCTCAGCACGGCGTAGTCGGCAAGCGACAGGCCGGTGGCGGTGAGCAGTTGCCGGTTCATGTGCCGGCGGATGTCCTCTTGCATGGACAGGAAGCCGTACCAGGCGCGCTGCTCACGGTCGTTCATATGCTTGAGCTCGGCCATGGTCACGACGTTACCTTCGTGGCCGTCCATCGCTGGTCGTCGTTGGCGCTGCGCGAGCAGAGCCACAGCCCCAGCCGCAGCGGGCGGGCGGGGCGGCGCGGTGGCCGCCGCACAGATGCACGACGCAGGGTGCCGGCCGGCAGCCTTACCCCTCGGCTGCCGGCCGCGCCGGCTACTGCGGCAGGCCGCTGTAGTCGGCTTGTCCTGCCAGTTGGCCGCCGTCGACGGCGAGCTCGCTGCCGGTGATGAATCTGGCGTCGTCGCCGGCGAGGAACAGCACGGCCTCGGCGATGTCGGCCGGCTGGCCGACGCGGCCCAGGGCGATGCTGTCGGTGTCGAAGACGACGCCTCGGGTCATCGGGGTCTCGGTCTGTCCGGGATGTACCGCGTTGACGCGGATCCCGTGGGCGCCCAGTTCCAGGGCGGCGGTCTTGGTCAGGCCGCGCACGCCCCACTTGGACACGACGTAGCCGGACATCCTCGGCACGCCGTGGAATCCGCCGACCGAGCCGACGTTGACGATCGAGCCGCCGCCGGCGCGTCTCATCGCCGGTATGACGGCCTGGATGCCGTTGAACACGCCGATCAGGTTGACGTCCAGGGTGCGCTGCAGCCGGGCGGTGTCCCATTCCTCCAGCGGTGCCGGATCGGCGATCCCGGCGTTGTTGACCAGGATGTCGATGGCGCCGAAGCGCCGTTCACTGCGGTTGACGACGTCGGCCCACTGCTGCGGTGAGCGGACGTCCAGCAGTTCTGCCACGGCCCATGCGCCGAGTTCGGCTGCCAGGACTTGCGCTGCCGAGCTGTCCACGTCTGCGATGACCACCTTCGCGCCTTCAGCGACCAGGCGTCGCACGATGGCCGCGCCCATGCCCATGGCGCCGCCGGTGACGATGGCTGTCTTTCCCTCTACTCGCCCCATGGCGAGCCCCTTTCTGCGCGGTGTCCGGTGGGTTCAGTCGTTGAAATCGGTGCCGCGGCTGACGGACTCCCAGGTGACCCGCTCGTCCTGGGTGCGTTTGGCGGCGGCGTTGAGGTCGTCCAGGGACTTGTTTCCCAGCGCCAGTCGAAGCGGGGTGTCGTCGGCCTCCAGCGCTGTCAGGATCGCTGCGGCGATCTTGGCGGGGTCGCCTGGCTGTCGGCCGGTGACCTCTTCGACGTGGGCGCGCAGTGCGCGCACCGTGGGGTCGTAGTCGGCGATGTGCGCCGACTCGGTGATGGCGGCGCCGGCGAAGTTGGTGCGCATCGCGCCGGGCTGGGCGATGAGGACCTTGATGCCCAGTGGGGCGACCTCCTGCGCCAGTGCCACGGACAGTCCTTCGAGGGCGTACTTGCCCGCTGAGTACGCCGACATGCCCGGCACCGAGGTCTGCCCGGCAAGGCTGCTGATCTGCACGATGGCGCCGCTGCGCCGGCGGCGCATGTGCGGCAGGACCGCCTTGGTGAGCGCCACCGGACCGAACAGGTGCAGTTCCATCAGCGGGCGCAGTTCGGCGTCGGTGGTCTCCTCGACCGCGCCGATGTGGCCTCTGCCCGCGCTGTTGACCAGCACGTCGATGCGCCCGTACCGGGCGATCACTTCGTCCACGACCGTGCCGACGCGGGCCGGGTCGGTCACGTCCAGCGACAGCGCCTGCGCTCGATCCGGGTACGCGGCGACGACCTCCTCGGCCCCGTCGGTGCGGCGGTCGGTCAGCACCACCGTGTCACCCGCGCCCAGTGCAGCCCGGGCGATCTCCCGCCCCAGCCCGGACCCAGCGCCGGTGATCAACCAGATTCGTCCCATGATGCCTTGCCTTTCTCGCATGCCTTGACCCGGATTTCGGGTGTGGGGCCAGCGTAGGGCGGTCGAGGGTGATACGTCACCCCTTCGTGGTGGGTGACACATCACCTTGGGCATCGCTGTCGACGCGAGCATCGGCTGCTAAATCCACGAACACCGCGCCGCACACTCATCTCTCTCGTCCGAGAGAACTTGCCCAGATAGGTGATGAGTCACCTTAGGGCATGCGACGCGAGCCACATCGTGTTGCAGAACAAATATTTGTTGACCAAACTTTGGGTCATACAACTGACCCTCTTGGCCGCGCACCGCCCCCTGCGGTGTTTGTGCCGGCGCAGTGGTTCGAACTCCGAACCGGACTGCGTCACCTTCCTCAATCACTGGTAGGCCTCACATGCCGACTCGTCTGGCACCTCGCACCACCAACCCGACGGCCATCCTGGCGGTCCTGCTGCTCGCCGTCCTGACGTTCACCATGTCTCAAGGACTGATCGGCCCGGTACTGCCCACGCTCCGGCAGGACGTGGACACCACCCCAACGATGATCACCTGGGTGATGACGGCTTTCCTGTTGTCGGCGTCGGTGTTCACTCCCATCGCCGGTCGCCTCGGCGACCGCTACGGCAAGGACCGTGCCGTAATCGCCTCGCTGATCGCGCTGGCCGTGGGCTCGGGGGTCTGCGCGGTGGCTACGGACGTAGAAGTCATGATCCTCGGCCGTATCATCCAGGGCATCTGTGGCGCAGTCCTGCCGCTGACCTACGGTGTCCTGCGTGACGCGTTCTCACCACGGCAGCTGCCCGGTGCCGTCAGCCTCGCCGCGGCCGTCGGCGGGGTAGGCGGCGGGGTCGGCGTCGTACTGGCCGGGCCGCTGTCCGTAGCCTTCGGCGTCCGGTCATTGTTCTGGATCCCCGCCCTGCTGGCCGCCGCAACCGCCGCACTCGCCGGCGTTGTCGTCCCACGGTCACCGGCCCGCGACTCCCGACCCGTCAGCTGGCTCACGACCGCACTGCTCGCGGCCTGGCTGATCGCGCTCCTCGTCCCGCTGACCCAGGCCTCCCGGTGGGGCTGGTCCTCCCCCGCTGTGATCACGCCCCTCGTCGCCGCGACGGCACTGGCCTGTGCATGGGTAGCGGCCGAGTCACGCTCGGCGCGGCCACTTGTCGACATGCGCATGATGCGCATTCCCGCGGTCTGGACCACCAACCTCGTCTCGCTGCTGTTCGGCTTCGGCCTGTTCGCCGTCACCGCCTTCCTGCCCACGTTCGTGCAGACACCGACAGCGGCCGGCTACGGTTTCGGTGCCGGCGTCACGCAGGCAGGACTCATGCTGCTGCCGATGAGCGTCACGACCCTGCTGGCCGGGCTCGCCTCCACGCAGCTGACCCGGTATCTCGGCTCCCGGACCACGCTCATGGGCGCCTGCACGCTGTATGTGGCTGCCTGCGTGCTGCTGGCCTTCGGCCACGAACACCGCTGGCAGATCTACCTGGCGGTCACGCTGCTGGGAGTCGCGCTGGGCGCCGGGTTCTCGACCATGTCCAACGTCATCGTCGCCACGGTCCGCCCCGACCAGACCGGCGTGGCCAACGGCATCACCGCCAACTTCGCCACCATCGGCGGGTCCATCGGCATCGCGCTGATGGCAGCGGTCGTCAGCGCCCAGCAGGCCGCCGACGGCACGTCCGCCGAGGCCGGCTACACCTACGGATTCGCCATGCTGGCCGTCGCCGGGCTCGCCGCGTTCGCGGTGACCACCGCGATGCCGCGTCGGCCGCAGGCTGCCAACGCCCCGCAGGCCCAGCACGCGGCCATCGGGGCCTGACCGCAACGCTGCTTGCAGCGGACCAGGAGAACCGACTCCGAGCCGAAGGGCCTGGATTTAGAATCTCCTGGTGCGAAGAGCCGATGCGACGCTCCGGCACGGCGAGCCGACCCACGGTGTCAGGGGCCAGCCATGAAACCTCACCACCACCTGGGCAGTGCGATCGTCTTCTCGATGGTGGTCATCGCGGGCCCGGCGGCAGCCAGCGCGGCGCCGCCGTCCCAGACAGCGCGGGCCGCCTGCGTCGAGACGGACCGCGCCGCGGTCGCGGCTGCTTTCGACGCCTGGCAGCGCGGGACCGCGCCGATCACCGACGTTTTCGCGCCGGAGATGACCTGGCGGATCGAGGGACAGACGCTGGTGTCGCAGGAGTTCGGCAGCCGGCAGGAGTTCATCGACAAGGTGCTCGCCCCGTTCGGTGCGCGCATGAGCACCACCGAACCGTTCCGGCCGGTCCGAGTCCAGGCAGTGATCTGCGACGGCAACGACGTGGTCGTGCTCTGGGACGGGCGCGGCACGGCCAACGACGGCAAGCCATACGAGAACACCTACGCGTGGTTCCTGAAGATGAAGGACGGCAAGGTCGTCGACGGCACCGCGATGTTCGACAGCATCGCGTTCAACGACCTGTGGAACCGGGTGCAGCCCCGCGAGTAGTGATGCCCGAATGGCCGCTGTCTGGGCTCCGACTCCACGAGGTCTGAGCCCAGACATCGGCCTGTTTGCCAGCGCCGGGCGCCGCTGTGTCCTGGCTGGGCGCGGCGTCAGACGGGGGCGATGTTGTGGTTGAGCCGGAAGAGGTTCTGAGGGTCGTACGTCTTCTTGAGTTCGACCAGCCGCCGGAAGGTCTCCGGGCGGTACCCGGCCGGTACGGCATCGGCGTCGGCCGCGCTGAAGAAGTTCACGAAGCGCCGGCCACTGCTCCATGGCTGCAGCGCCGAGATCAGGCCGTCGAGGTGACGGCCGAACATCTCGGCCTGGTCGGGGCTGCCGAAGGCGACTCCGTAGAGCAGGTACGCCGAGCCGCGGGTGTCGAACGCGTTTCCCGACTCGGGCCGACGGTCCAGGGCTCCCCCGAGGTGCCGGATCTCCAGCAGCACCATTGGGCTGTCGGTGTCCGGGCCCGCGAGCCCGACAACCGCGTCGACCGACTCGGGTGTGATCTCCCGCAGCAGCGTCGACCGGTCGTAAACGGAACCACCGGATGCGGGTGGCGGCTCCAGGCCGGTGCGGTCAGACCCCTCGCCGGCCGCACAGGCCTGCGGCTCTGACCAGGCAGGTTGATGGGATGCGTTGGTCGGGTCAGGCTGCTTGCTGCGCATGGTTCGAGATCCGCAGGACGGGCTTGATGACCTCACCGCGCGCAGCCGCGGCGAAGGCCTCGTCGATGTCGTCGAAGTCGTAGAAGCGGACCAGTCGCTCGATGGGGAGGCGGCCCGCACGGTAGTGCTCGATGAGCCGGGGGATGAACTGATGCGGCAGCGCGTCGCCCTGGACGATGCCGCGCACCGACTTTCCCAGCGCGAGCGGCGCGGCGGGGATCATGGCGTCGCGCCCTCCCGCGACGAGTCCGGCCTGGCCCATCGGCCGTAGGGCGGCGACCGTGTTGGCGATCATGTCGGCGCGGCCGGTGGTGTCCAGGATGTAGGCGACGCCTGCCACGGTGATTTCCTGGATGGCCTTGGTCACGTCGAGGCCGCCGGCGTTGAGGGTGTGGGTGGCGCCGAGTTCGGCTGCCAGGGCAAGCCGCTGGTCGTTGACGTCGACCGCGATGATCGTCGCCGCTGCGGCGAGGTTGGCGGCCATCACAGCGCCGAGTCCGACGGCTCCGACACCGAGGATCGCGATGGTCTCGCCGGCAGGCATGGCGAAGGAGTTGAGCACGGCTCCGGCACCGGTCTGCAGGCCGCAGCCGAGCGGGCCGAGCAGTTCCAGCGGCAGGTCCTTGTCGACCTTGACGGTGTTGCGCTCGGTGGTCAGCGCGTATGTGGCGAATGAGGACTGGCCGAAGAAGTGGCCGAAGACCTTTTCGCTGTCGGTGCCTTCGGGGCGGTGCAGCCCCACGGTGCCATCGAGCCGGGTGCCGGCGAAGTTGGCCTGCCAGGCCTGGTCGCAGTACGACGGGTGCCCGGTACTGCACCGGTCGCAGCTCCCGCATGACTGGTATGACAGCACCACGTGGTCGCCGGGCCGTAGGTCGGCGACAGCCGGACCGACCCGCTCGACGACCCCGGCTCCTTCGTGTCCCAGCACAATCGGCTGCGGTGAGGGGATGTGTCCGTTGCGTACGTGCGCGTCAGTCTGGCAGATCCCGGTGGCGACGATCCGGACGAGCACTTCGTCGTCGCGGGGTTCATCGATGTCGAAATCGGTGAAGGTGAACGGCTTGTCGGGTCCCTGGGCTACAGCGGCTCGTGTGCGCATGGCGGCCCTTTCTTTCTGGTGATTTCTGGTGGGGTGAGGTCGGCGTGCGGTGTGCCTCAGATCAGCGCGGTGTCGTTCGGTTGACAATGGATTTGCGATCTCGCTCGGCGGACCAGTTCGTTGCCGTGCATAAAATGCTTAAAATGTTCTGCTCGACAACTAATGTGTGCGACAGCATGCCTTGGTCAGATAGCTGTGTTTCCCTCAGCGGGCGGGATCGGGAAGTTGCGGTTGAAGACGTTGTCCGGGTCGTACTTGGCCTTGATGGCGCGCAGACGGCTCAGCGTGGGCTCCGGGAACGCGTCATGTAGCAGCCGTGCGTCGGTGCGCGTCTCGAAACTGAGGTACATGCCGTCCAGGTGCAAGGACAGGTCCTCCCAGTGCTTGTCGAGTTGCGCCACGTTCGCGGGTCCTGTCGCGGCGAGCACGGAGAAGTTCTGGGTGCGGTGCGCATAAGCGGTGGCGTCGCCGGCGATGTCGTTGACGGCGCCGCCGACGGTGCGGATCTGCATCACCGATACGTCGCCGGAGTGCATCATCGCGTGCATGCTGGCGGCAGCCTCGGCGGTGATGTGATGGAGCAGGCCGCTGCGTGTGTCCTCCAGCCCCTGCCCGTGATGGCGGTTGTGGGGCGGGGCGACCAGCGCGGCATAGGGCGCGAGGTGAGCCTGCTGGTCGATGATCCGGCCGATGTCCAGGAACGGCGTCAGCGCGGCCTGCGCCGCCTCGACGTCGTCGCCGGCATACACCAGCGTGATGCGGGCCATCGGACCGCGTGGACTCGCGAAGACCGACATGAAGCTGGTCAACTCGCGTGGGGCCGCCTCCACTGTGCTGCCCCAGCGCTGCAGCATCGCGGACATGTCCTTCGCATCGACGGCGAGTTGGGCGTAGACGACGTCGCCGAGTTCGTAGGCCTGCAGTTCCAGGGCCGTGACGACGCCGAAGTTGCCGCCCGCGCCGCGGATCGCCCAGAACAGGTCCGGGTGTTGGGTCGCGTCGGTGCGCAGGATGGCTCCGTCGGCGGTCACGATCTCGGCCGCCACGACGTGGTCGATGGTCAGTCCGTACTTGCGGGCGAGGTAGCCGACGCCGGCGGTGGTGCCCAGCCCGCCGACGCCGACATCGCCATAGTCGCCGGAGCTCATCGCCAGCCCGTGCGGCGCCAGCGCGACGGCGACCTCGCCCCAGCGCGCGCCCGGTTCCAGGCGGATGAGCTTGCGGGGGCGGTCGAGCACCTGTACCCGGTTCATGCGGGACAGGTCGATGATGACGCCGCCGTCGTTGGTGGACCGGCCGCTGACGCCGTGCCCGCCACTGCGCACCGACAGCGTCACGCCCTGCCCGCGCACGTAGCGGACGGCTTCGGCGACCTCGGCGGCCGTACCCGGTCGCAGTACGAGCGCGGGTGAGCCGCGGCGGATGTAGCTGTGCCGTACCCGCTCGTAGTCCTTGTCGCCGGGCTCGACGGCGTGGGCGGCCAGCGCCGCCGGCAGGGCCTCGTAGTCGAGTCCGGGCAGCCGTCCGGCCAGCACGATCGCCGACCGGGCCGGGCCGGTGGGGGTGCCGGCCGATCTGCGCTCGGCTGCCACGGCCTCGCGCAGCGCCGGGGCGACTTCGTGGCCGAAGGCCTGGATCAGGCGGGGGTCGTCGCGGCCGACGATGAAGGTGCTGAAGCCTTCGTCGAGCACCATGGGCAGCAACTGCTCGACCCACTGGGCGGCGGGTCCCTGCAGGAAGCCGCGACTGGCGGCGGAGATGTCGACCTGGAACAGGTTGAGCAGCCGCCGGATCTGGCCCGGGTTGCGCCCGGCCTTGTCCGCGCCCTCGTCGATGAGCCGGTTCGCGGTGACTCGGTCGGGTTCGTTGAGGTATTCGAGAGTCGGCAGCCAGCCGTCAGCCACGGCGCCGGTCAGTTCGAGCATGCGGGGTTTGTAGGCGCCGAGCCAGATGCCGATGTCGTGGGCGGGTGCGGGGCCGCGCCGCATTCCCGGGACCTGATAGTGCTTGCCGTCGTATCGCAGGGGTGCGCGGGTTGCGGTGTCCCAGGCCTGGCGGAGGATGTCGATGGCCTCCCGCAGCGCGACGACCGCTTGGCCTGGGGTGAGCCGGCGGCCGGCCATGCCCTCGATGCCGTCCCACATCGCGCCGGCGCCTAGGCCGAGTTCGAACCTGCCCTGAGAGAGCAGGTCGAGGCTGGCCGTCGCGCGGGCTAGTACCGCAGGCGGGCGCAGCGGCAGGTTCAAGACGTTGGCCGACACCCGCAGTCGCTGCGTACGGGCGGCGACCCAGCTCAGCAGTGTCCAGGTGTCGAGGAAGCCCGGGTTATAGGGGTGGTCCTGGAATGTCGCCAGGTCGAGGCCGGCCGCTTCGGTCAGCTCCGCCAGCGCGACGACCCGGTCCGGGTCGTCGGCGCCAGGCGTGATGAATGCACCGAAGAGCAGTTCATGTCCGTAATCGGGCATCGCCCGTCTCCTCATGTCAGTTGCCTGCGATCGAACAAGGCTAACGATCAAAATATCTTGCCACCAACTCGTATGCTGTACAACTTAATCGCCGACACCGCGTGAGACTCTCGGGCCCGCCTGGGTGGTCCACGCAGGCCGCGTGGCCATGCCACGTTTTCGCAGCTAGAGTGGTCGGACATGCTGTCCGACATAGTGTCCATGGTAGATCTGCTCGGAGTGGCAGCAAACCCCGCGCCCCCAGATGTGCCGTGTTCCACAATCGGTTGTGGTTCATAACGTTTGCTGCCTAGTTTGATTGTTGACCAAATTATTTGTGGGGACGCATATATGCGGGCTGGGCCCGGTCCGCGTGACGCGCACTCCACCACGCCGGAAGAAGGCACGATGGCAAGCAAGTACGGCGACTTCTACCCGAGCAAGTGGGGCTTCCAGAAGGCCGTGACGGAGGGCAACGCTCCGTCGCCGAAGCAGTTCATGCCCGAGTACCTCGACGACCCGTCGTTCTACGCCAAGGGCTACCACGCCGAGAACGTCGGCGACGGCGGCAACTTCTACTGGGTCACCAGTCCCGCCGGCTACGACGCGGGATTCGTGGTCACCGGTGACGGCGTGATCGTCATCGACGCCCCTCCCGGGCTCGGCGAGAACCTGCAGTCGGCGATCCGGTCAGTGACCAGGGAGCCGGTGACGCACCTGGTGTACAGCCACTGGCATTCCGATCACATCGGTGCGGCGTCGCAGTTCGGGCCCGACGTTAAGATCGTCGCGCATGACATCACCCGCGAGCTGCTGACCCGGTTCCCGGACAAGTACCGCCCCCTGCCGACCGAGACGTTCAGCACCGACGCCACGCTCGACGTGGGCGGCACCAAGCTGGAGCTGTCCTACAAGGGTGCCGACCACTGCCCGGGCAACATCTACATCTACGGCCCGGCGCAGAAGGTCCTCACGAAGATCGACATCGTGAGCCCGGGTTCGGTGGCGTTCGCGCATTGCGACGTGTCGGAGAACATCAGCGGGTACTACCAGGCCCACGACGACATCCTGGCCTACGACTTCAAGGCGCTGATCGGCGGTCACATCTCCCGCTGGGGCACCCGCCAGGACGTGGAGATCGTCCGGGAGTACTGGCACGACGTGCTCAACTACTCCCAGGAGGCGCTGTGGGAAATGAGCAACGCCGACGCCCTGCAGGGCTTCGTCGTCGGGCTCGGCCGGGAGAACCAGATGGTCGGCGCCGAGAACTGGCTCAACTCGATGGCCAACTACGTCACCGAGAAGACGCTCACCAAGACCACGTCCAACGGCCAGACCTGGCCTGAGCGGCTGGCCGGCGCAACGGTGTGGACCAAGTACCACGCCTGGACCGTCGTGGAGACCACCCGCACCGAGCGCACTCACCACGGCTACCAGACCGAGGGCAGCGGCGGCCCGGCCTACATCGCCTGAGCCCGCCGGCCCACTACGCCCATAGCGCACGAGCGCACAACCCTTGGATGACCGCGGCTCGTGCCCGCCGCAACGCGGGCACGAGCCGCTGCATTCTTCCGCCCCGGGCTGGTCCTGCATACGCGCGGCCCGGTCCTTCGACTGCACAACCTGGTAGGCCCCTATGGCTTCACATCTGGCAACCCGTCCCCCGAACCCACGAGCCGTGCTGTCGGTCGTCATGCTGGCCGCTTTTGCGTTCGCACTGTTCCAGTCGCTGCTCAACCCGGTCCTGCCTGCACTGCAGGAGAACCTGCAGACGACGCCGACCCTGGTCGCGTGGACCATGACCGCGTTCCTGCTGTCGGCCTCTGTCGCCACCCCCGTACTCGGTCGCCTCGGCGACCGCCACGGCAAGGACCGCGTCCTGGTCGCCTCGCTGCTCGCCCTGGCCGTGGGTTCGGTGATCTCCGCTCTGGCGCCCGGCATCGGCCTGATGATCGTCGGCCGTGTCGTGCAGGGCGTCGGCGGTGGCGTGCTGCCCTTGGTGTTCGGCATCATCCGCGACGAGATCGCGCCGTCGAAGGTGCCAGCCGCAATCGGCACTGCCTCGGCGCTGACCGCCGTGGGCGGCGGGGCCGGCATCGTGCTGGCCGGGCCGCTGACCGAACTGTTCGGTATCCGGTCGCTGTTCTGGATCCCCGCGGCACTGGCACTGGCCACCGCTGCCGCGGCGGTCACGGCCGTGCCGCCGTCGCGATCACGCAATCCCGTTCCGGTCAGCTGGTCGGCCACCCTCCTGCTCGCGACATGGCTGGTCGCCCTGCTCGTGCCGCTGTCCCAGGCGAGCAGGTGGGGTTGGACCTCCGCGGCAGTGCTGGTCCCGCTTACGGCCGCGGCCCTGCTGGCCTGCATATGGGTCCGGCTGGAGAGCCGCTCGGCCCGACCGCTGGTCGACATGACGATGATGCGGGACACCGCCGTCTGGACTACCAACATCGTCTCGCTGCTGTTCGGAATCGGACTGTTCGCCGTCATGACTTTCCTGCCCGTATTTCTGCAGACCCCGCCCAGTGCCGGCTACGGCTTCGGCGTCTCCGTGACGCAGGCGGGTCTGCTTCTGGCGCCGATGACCATCACCATGTTCGGTGCCGGGCTGGTCGCATCGCCTCTGGAACACCGGCTCGGGGCCCGGGCCGTACTGGTCGCGGCGTCAGCGATCAACGTCGCCGCGATGGCGATGCTCGCGTTCGGGCACGACAGCCGATGGCAGGTACTGGCGTCGCTGGTGCTGCTCGGCATCGCGATCGGCATCGGATTCTCGACCATGTCGAACGTCATCGTGGCCGCGGTCCGGCCCGAGCAGACCGGTGTCGCCAACGGCGTGACCGCGAACCTGCGCACCGTCGGCGGCTCGCTGGGCGTCGCGGCGATGACAGCGATCCTCGGCTCCCACAGCGCGGCCGACGGCCTGCCTGCCGAATCGGGATACACCTACAGTTTCGCCGCGCTGGCACTGGCAGGCGTCGCTGCCATCGTCGTCGCGGTCCGGCTACCAGCCCGATCGGCCCAACACCGAGAGCGCTGAGAATCTCCCGCCCGGCACAAATTGTGTTGATCACAACATGTGTTGAACTGCAACTCATATTTGATACAGACTTATTGTGAGGCAACGGGATTGCCTGTGACGGCACCACCCAATGCATCAGACCGCCACCTCAACTACGCAGTGACGGCCACGAACGAACGAAACGGAGCACCAAACGTGCGCACCATCGACAAGATCTACATTGACGGAAAGTTCGTCACACCCCACGGAACCGAGGTGACGCCCCTGCACAACCCCACTACCGAGCAGGTCATCGGTCAGGTACGCCTGGGCGACGAGACCGACGCCCGGGCAGCGGTCGCCGCGGCCAAGCGCGCCTTCCCCTCCTTCGCCAAGACCACCCGGCAGGAACGCCAGGCCATCCTGCGCCGAGTGAGCGCCGCGCTCACCGATCACCTGGACGAGCTGAGAAAAGCCATGATCGAGGAGTACGGCGCGACCTGGAATCTCGTCGAGGCCGGCATGCCCCGAGCTGCGGAGATGTTCGACGAAGCCGCAGACGTTCTCGACACGTTCGAGTTCAGCAAGTCTGACGGCAAGACCACCGTGACCCTGGAACCGGTCGGCGTGACCGCGGCGATCACCCCGTGGAACTACAGCATCGTGTTCGTGGCACAGAAGGTTGCCAGCGCTCTCGCCGCCGGTTGCACCGTCGTCGTCAAACCCAGCGAGCTCAGCGCCATCCAGACCCAGGTCATGACCGAGTGCTTCGACGCCGCCGGCATCCCGCCCGGCGTGGTCAACATCGTCACCGGGCGCGGCGACGTCGTCGGTGAGGTCCTGACCACCCACCCCGACGTCGCGAAGGTCGGATTCACCGGCTCCACGGCAGTGGGGCAGCACATCATGCGCAACGCCGCCGCGACCATGAAACGCCTGACGCTCGAACTCGGCGGCAAGAGCCCCAGTATCGTGCTCGACGACGCCGACATCCCCGCCGCGATCGCCGCCGCGCTGACCGTCGGATTCATGAACAATGGCCAGGCCTGCTTCGCCGGCACCCGCATCCTCGCCCCGCACAGCAGGCACGACGAGGTGGTCGAAGCGATCAAGACCACCGTGGCCACGCTGCAGGTAGGCGACCCCTCCGATGCGTCCACCGCTATCGGCCCCTTGGTCAACCAGAAGCAGTTCGACCGCGTGCAGAGCTACATCCGCCTCGGTCAGGAGGAAGGCGCGACCCTGCTCACCGGCGGCGAGGGCCGACCCGACGACCTGACAGCGGGATGGTTCGTCAAGCCCACCGTCTTCACCGGCGTCACCAACCAGATGCGCATCGCCCGCGAGGAGATCTTCGGACCCGTCCTGGTCGTCATCGGATACCACGACGAGCAGGAGGCCATCAGCATCGCCAACGACACCCCATACGGTCTGCAAGCCTATGTCTTCTCCACCGACCACGATCGTGCCCAGCGGGTGGCCCGGCAGATCGAAGCAGGCACCGTTCTGATCAATCGCGTGTTCGGCGACAACGCCGCCCCCTTCGGCGGTGTCAAACAGTCCGGCATCGGCCGCGAGCACGGTGCTTACGGACTCGCGGGCTACCTCGAGCCACGCGCCGTCACCACCGCCTGACCGCCGGGCCACCTCCAAGGGTGCTTCGGGGCACCGGTTCCAGCGGCGGCGGCCGCACGCGGCTGCCCGCTGGACTCTGACAACGTCGCTTCCGAAGGCGACACAAAGCGGGTCCGCTGTCGTGGCATGAAGCCCGACAGCGGACCCCGCAGGCCGCATCAGCGGACCAGTCCGGACGCCGTGGCAGACACGTGGCGGGACGCCCGATCAGCCACGTCGCAGAATCTGAGGTCACCGCATGCCGTCCATCACCCGCTCCAGGTCCGGCTCCACCGAACGCCGCCGGGCAGTCGAGGAACAGATCCTCGACACCGCCAGTCGACTGCTCGCCGAAGGCACCTCCTTCACAGCGCTCGGTGTGCAGCACATCGCCTCTCAGGCCGGCATCGCCCGCTCGACGTTCTACCTGTACTTCGCCGACAAGACAGAGCTGTTGATCCGCCTGGCGGACAGCTTGAACGCGACGTCGTTCGACATCGCCTCCACCTGGCACCCCGGCAACGGACTCGAACGTCTGGCCGGCACCTTCGCCGACGTCGTCGCCAACTACCGCGCCCAGTCGGCGCTGCTCGCCGCAATCCATGAGGCTTCGGTCTATGACCGGTCGATCCGGGAGTTCTGGAACACCCGACTCGAACCGTTCCGCGACAACGCCCGAAAGCTCATCGCCTCCGAACAGAAGGCGAACCGAACCCCGCCCGGCATCGACCCCGACGCGGCCGCCCGGATCATGGTCGACGGCGGCGACGGGTTCCTGCTGCGCCACGTCGGCGGCACCGACAGCACCGCCGACGACACAGCAGCCTGGCAACTCGCCACCACCTGGTGGTACGGCATCTTCCGCCGCCCTACAAGACCCGCCAGGCCATGAACCTGTCACCCGAGCCAACGGGTGACCCAGCGCTCTCGCAGTCCTCGATGCCTACGAGGAAACACCGTGCGCTGATTCCCATACCGCGATTGACATCAATCACGTGCCGCCTGTGTCCGCAAGTATGGCCTGCTCAAGCAAACAATGCTAGCTTCGGACACTCAGTCGGACACACCGTCCGACACCATGTCGGGGAGCCAGCCCATGAAGCACGCAAAAGACGCTTTCATCAACGCCATCGCTCAAGCCACGCGCCGTCGGCGCACCCGCGGCCGACACCGCCGTCCGTCCGACCACGGTTGGCTGACGCAGGCGCTCAGGCTCGACACAAGGAGGGCAAATCACTGAACTCAGCCCGTCGACCTGCTTCGATGTCACCCCACGCAGGCCTCGAGTCCGCGATCTGAATCTTCCCCATGACTCAGATCGCGGACTCGTTAAACAAAGTTGGCAGATCCCTCAACGCCAGCAACAGACTCACCCGCAATTACCCAACGGACAGATAGGCAACGACGATGACCGACCACACCCCGCAGACCGCCAGGCGCGTCGATCGCGTCCGCGACCGCATCGCCATCGGCCCCAACGCGCAGTCCGACGACAGGATGATCATCATCACGCCGAACCGACCCGCGCTGACCGACCCGTTCCTGATCATGGGCGAGGAGAAGTTCAGCAGGCCCGGATTCGACTGGCATCCGCACCGGGGCATGGAAACCGTCACTCTCGTCCTGGACGGACTGCTCGAACACGGCGACAGCAAAGGCAACGCCGGGTTACTCGAACCCGGTGACGTGCAGTGGATGACGGCCGGCCACGGCATCATCCACCGCGAGGTCGCCGCCCGGCACGAGTACGCCCACATCATCCAGCTATGGCTCAACCTGCCCGCCGCCCGCAAGCTGACCCCCAGCCGCTACCAGGACCTACGCGCCGACAACCACGCGGTACACACACGACCGGGCGTGACCGCCCAGGTGATCTCCGGCCACGACGGCACCGTCACCGGCCCCGCACGCAACCACTGGCCGGTGCTCGGTCTGCTGCTCACCCTCGACCCGAAGATCGCGTACCAGCAGGTGCTTCCCGCCGACGAGCGCGCTTTTGCCTACGTCGTCTCCGGTCGCACCACCATCGACGGCCGACCCGTGCGCACCGGCCAGATCGCCTGGTCCGACCCAGTCGCAGGGCTTGACGAGCCGACCACGCTCGACTTCTCGAATCCCGACGCCGAACAACCCGTCAAGATCCTGCTGTTCTCCGGACGGCCGATCGGAGAGCCGGTCGTCGCCGCCGGACCATTCGTCATGAACACCCGAGCCGAGATCGAGCAGGCCCACCGCGCCTTTCGCAACGGCGCCTTCGGAACCATCCCGCGAAATGGCTCGTACTGAACAGACACACGACGCCGCGCACATCTTTTGCCGAACCAATCGATTTCTCGATCAACACAACAGCTGGTACGTTGGTTACATGTCCGCTGACACGAACGTATCCGTGCAGCCGGGCGACCGTCAGCGGGGCGTGAACTTCGGGTGGTCGCTCGGAATGGTGCTGCGCCGCTGGCAAGAATACGTCGAAGAGGAACTGAAAGATCTCCCGCACGGCAGCCGGGGCTACCACATCCTGGCCGTCGTCGTGCACGAGGACGTACCCACCCAAGGCGCTCTGGCAAGCCGGCTGGTGATCGACCGTAGCGTCCTGACGTACGTGATCGACGACCTCGAAAATGCGGGGCTGATCGAGCGGCAGCTCGACCCGCGCGACCGGCGCGCCCGGCGGATCGTGGCCACCGAGCGCGGACGACAAGTACTGGCCGCAGCCGAACAGCGCGTCGCACACGCCGAAGACCACGTGCTGCGCGGCCTGCCGCAGGACCAGCGGGCGGTGTTCCGGGATGCCGCAGAAAACGCCGCCGAGGCCATCGCCAGCATGTCTCCCGGCACGGATCCCTGCCTGGCCGTCGGTAGCGTCCTCGAGGAAACGCCCCAAGCCGACGGTCACAAAACCCGAAACCGGCCGACGGGCAGTGACACCCCAGCCCGGTAGGTCCAGTACCTCGAGGCAGCCGCAGTCTGCGCCGCTCCGTCGAAGCCATGGACAATCGCAGCGACGTTCGCGACTTCCTCACTACTCTGCGCGGGCACCTGTCCCCGATCCGGGCCAGAGTGCGGTTTCTCCTAGCGCAGGCGACCAGGTCTGACGCCTCAGGTGCGAACAGGTCGCCATGCCCCCGAGATGAGAACCGACTACTACAGCCGTCAGCGCGCCGCTGCGCGACACCGCCGCGGCAATCTCCGGGGTCGCGGTGTCCTTTGCCGCCCTCTTCCGGACATGCCCTGCAGCGCTGGCTGCCGACAAAAGCGCGCAAGGTGTAGTCGCCAGCACCGATCTGGGCCACCACCTGCACCCCGTACCGACGCATTCCAGGGCGACACGACCACCGACCGGCCGCCGACAATCTAAGGCCCAGGTTGACCACTGCGTGGCCAACCTGGGCCGTGTGAAACTCAGCGCTGAACGACTCGGCGGGCTCAGCTGGCAGGTTGCCGAGCACCGGCGAACATCTGCTGGATCCAGCCCGGATACAGCGCCGGCGGTGCCGACACCCGGTTCAGGTCGGCGAGATCCTGCTCGGTTAGGACCAGGCCGCTGGCCGCGGCGTTGTCGACGAGCTGCTCGACCCGCCGGGCACCCACAATGACGCTGGTCACCGCTGGTTGTGCCAACAGCCACGCCAGCGCCACGCGGGCCACGCTGACGCCGTGGCGGGCGGCGACGACACGCAGGACGTCCAACACGTCGTGGCCGTGCTCACGGTCCACCGGCGGGAAGTCCGGGTAGTCGGCCGTGGCGCGCCTGGTGCCGGGCTCGGCCGCGCCGTCGCGGTGCAGCTTGCCGCTGAGGAAACCGCCTGCCAGCGGGCTCCATACGGTCAGCCCGATCCCTTCGGCCTGGGCCATCGGCACCAGCTCGTGCTCGGCGTCACGGCCGACCAGGGAGTAGTAGGCCTGCACCGCGGCGAACGCGGGCAGTCCGTGCCGCGCCGACACGCCCAGTGCCCGGCTGATCTGCCAGGCCGCGAGGTTCGCGCACCCGATGTAGCGGACCTTGCCCTGGCGTACGGCGTCGCCGAGCGCCGCCAGCACCTCCTCGAACGGGGTCAGCGGGTCGAAGTTGTGCAGCTGATAGAGGTCGATGTGATCGGTGCCCAGGCGGCGCAGGCTGGCCTCCAGCGCCCGCATCACGTGCAGCCGCGACCAGCCCGCGTCGTTGGGCCCGGGCCCGGTCGGCGCGTGCACCTTCGTGGCCAGCACGACCTCGTCGCGCCGAGCGCCCAGTGCCTGCCCGAGCAGCTGCTCGCTCTCGCCGTCGGCGTAGACGTCGGCGGTGTCGATGAAGTTGATCCCGGCGTCGAGCGCGGTTCCCACGATCCGGTCGACCTCGGCCCGCCCCAGCCCGCCGAGCGGGCCGTAGACGGGGTGGTCGGCGCCACCGAAGGTCATCGTGCCCAGAGAGATCTCCGAGACCCAGACTCCGGTGCGGCCCAGCAGGCGGTATTTCACGGCATTCCCTTTCGTGATCGCGAGAGGTCACGATCGTAAGACACTTCGTCGGACACTGTGTCCGACAATCAGCGTAGCGCGTCCCGCGCCGCACGCCACCTCGCCTAAGATCCAGCTATGCCGTCCATCACCAGGCGCCGCTCCGACGCGGCCGACCGCCGCGGCGGAGTCGAGACCCAGATCCTCGACACGGTCGCACGCCTGCTCGCCGAGGGCGCCGGATACACCGAACTCGGCGTGCAGCGCATCGCCGCCGAATCCGGGGTGGCCCGCTCGACGTTCTACCTCTACTTCGCCGACAAGACCCAGCTGCTGCTGCGGCTGGCCGCCTCGATGAGCCAGACCTCTTTCGACATCACCGCCGCCTGGCGGCCCGAAGCCGGCGTCGACGCACTCACCGCGACGTTCACCGAGGTCATCGCCACCTACCGGGCCAACGCCGCGCTGCTGACCGCGGTGCAGGAGACCTCGGCGTACGACCCGGCTGTGCGCGACTTCTGGGACGGCAGGCTCGAGGCGTTCCGTGACAACACCCGGCAGCTCATCGCCGCCGAGCAGGCCGCCGGGCGTACCCCGGCCGACATCGATCCGGCGGTCGCCACCCATCTCATGATCGACGGCGGCGACCGCTTCCTGCTGCACCATGTCACCACCGACGACGGCAGCGGTGACGCCGCGGCCGCCCGGGAGCTGGCCACCACCTGGTGGTACGGCATCTTCCGCCGCCCCGCTCAGACCGAGCTCCGGCGCAGGCCTACCAAAGGCTGACAGCATCATCGGGGTCGTCGAGGATCTCAACGTCGCCGGGATGCTGGCCAACCGGAGCCTGGCCCGCCACATCGCCGACGCCGGCTGGGCCACCCTGGGAGGCGATGGCGGCGATGGCCAACCGCGCCGTCACCGCCAACGCCGGCAATTGGAATACAAGACCGCCTGGCGGCGGGGACGGCACGTTATGCCGCGTCGAGGGGGATGCCCTGGTCGACGAGTTTGCGGGCCCGTGCGGCCAGGCGCAGTTGGTGGCGGGTGCAGCGTCGGTGTCCGGCGGCGGAGCGTTGCGGGTCGATCAGCTTCACCTGGTCGAGGCTGCGCAGGAAACTGCGCGTCGTGCTGAGCATCTCCGCGGCCCCGCCCATGGCGTAGGCGGGGTAATGCTCGTGGGTGACCTTGTCGTCAGGGCCCAATTCTCACCTCCATGACGAGGGCCCCGGCGCTTCCGCGCCGGGGCCCAGGATTGCGGGTCTGACACCATCTCCCGACCGATGTCGGCTCGTCATACGCACCGGCCGACCAGCGGCGGCATGAGGTGCGTGGATCGCATAAGCGTGACCGAAGACCCCGCAGGTCCTACGGTGTCCGCCCGACCAGATGAAGGTCGATCGCGGGCGATCCCGTGGTGTTGACGGCCCTCCCTCTTTTTCTGCGTTCTCCGCCGCTTGCCTTCCCGGTATCCGCTCTTACGCGAGCCCTGACAACAACCTGGCTCCGCGTGCTTTGCGGCGGATCTGTAGGCCATGCGGGCGATGGCATGTTGTTGATGACAGAACTGTAGTCATGCGAGGAGACTATGTCTAGTCTCGCCGAAGTAGATTTTTTAGAGTGTCGCTCGTAGTCTATTGATCCGCCAGCCTGCACTCGGAAGGACCGTCCGCGTGACACGACCACACATCACCACGGACGTCGACGACAACGGCGTCGCCATCCTGGGCGTCACCGGCGGCATCGGCACAGGCACCGAACTCACCGCGGCCATCGCCGCGGTCCTCGAGACCCACCGGGTCACGCAACTGGTCATCGACCTGGTGCGGGTTCCGTCGCTCGCCCCAGCCGGCCTGGACGCACTCCTGGGGGGACGGGCAACGGTCCTGCGGTCCGGTGCGGCCTTCCGGGTCATCCGCCCTCAGCACCCGGTGCGGCAGGTCCTGGACGCCACCGGCACGTGCCAGCTGCTCACCCGCGGACTGGCCGCAGCACCCGAGCCGGCCGGCCGGCACCCGACCGCGACTTCACCGCCGGGATCGACGACGGCTGCTCCGCCCGGCACAAGCTCGGAGCCGGGTCGGGCCGCAGGGGTGGCCAAGTCGTTGCGGCGTGCTGATGCCGGCCCTAGGCTTGCGGTCAGCACCGGCGGCACACTGCTTGCCGGCAGGCAGGAGCAACCGCAGACATGACACCTCCCCCGCCAGTCCCGGACTCCCTCGCCGAACAGAATTCAACACATCGAGGTCCGGGCTGCACGTGGCCGACGGTCTGAGCATCCGGTTGCGCACCCTGGCCGGGTCGCCGCACCTGGTGACAGCGGGCGAGGTCGAGATCTCCACCGTCAATCTGCTGGCCTCGGTCGCCGATGCGGTCATCAGGACCAGGGCCGCCATCGAGCTGACCCTGGACCTGTCCGCGGTGACGTTCATCGACGACGTCGGGGTCGCCGCCGTGAACGCGTGCCGCCGCCAGGCGACCACACGGGGCCTGCGATTTCGAGTCATCAACCCGTCGGCCGCCGTGCGAGCGGCGCTGAACGCCCGAGACCGCCGGAAAGCGGTCCCCAAAACCTCGCGTCGCCTCACGCCTGCCACAGCGCTGAACCCCGGCATGCCCCGGCCGCGAGGCCGGTCGCGGTAGACCCCGGTTCCACCACGGTCGTAAGCGCCAAGTGTGGACAGGCGACCCCTTGACCTCCAGCAACAGCTCGAACTCGGCTCACGACGTCGAGCCGCCGTGTGTCGACACCCGCCTCTCAGCGGCCACCGGGCGGGAGCCGGCCTTCGTCCTGGTAGCGCCGGTTGAGTTCGAGGGCTTCGGAGAGCTGGTCCTCCAGGATCACGATCCGGCACGCGGCCTCGACCGGTGTGCCCTGTCCGGTGATCTCGCGCACCCGCGCGGCCAGCCGCAGCTGGTAGCGCGAGTAGCGGCGGTGGCCGCCGTCGGAACGGGACGCGACGAACAGGTCCCCTTCCAGTGAGCGCAGGAACGCCGGGGTCACGCCCAGCATCTCGGCGGCCCGCCCCATCGTGTAGGCGGGATAGTCGTCGTCGTCGAACTTGTCGGCTGAGGTCATAGGCGCCCTTCCTCGAAACGCAGGCAAGGATCCCGGCGCCCTGGGGGCGGCCGGGATCCTTAGGGAGATCGAGTTACATACCATCGCCGGTCACGTGCACCGGCTCATCGTGTTCCCGAACCCGCCAGCTGTCACGGGTGTACGGGGATCGCGTGGATACGACCGGGGACCACCTTCCGTTCGGGGTCTGCGGCCCGCCGACAGTGAAGCCCGGCGGGGATCCGATGGCACTACTCCTCTCGTCTTTACCTGGACAACCTGATCAACTGATGGTCTTGCGAACTGCGGTCGTACGGGTCTTGCAACTACCGGCCTTGCCATGACCGATCCATGCGGTCCTTCGCCCGACTAGCGGTCTAGAAGCCCCTTTCACACACCTGGCCTCGCGACGCGATCCCGACGGGCGGTCCTGCTCCCTATGCCATGCGCCAGTTCGCCTGCCGCACTCGATAGATCTTCGTTCGCAACAAGGGAAACACTACACACGTCGAACCCGGATGTCTACTCGCGCCGCCACAGATTTTCGAGATCGGCGAGGTGGCACTGTCGGCCACCGTCCAGCCAGATCCGCGCGAACACCCGGCCTGCTAACGGCACGGCCGGCCATATGGGCGGTTCGACGGCACCACGCCGACATCAGGGGACAGTGACCCCGAGACGCCGCTTCCTCTCTTGAAATCTGTCCTCGTCGCGATAGAATTTATGTCGTGCGGACATCCGATCCGCCTGACACCCGGAGGTGTGTTGATCATGATCATGCGTTTCGATCCGTTCCGTGACCTGGACCGGCTCGCCGGCGAGGCGTTCGGCGCGGCCCGGACTCCCGCGCTGATGCCCATGGACTGCCTGCGCACCGCGGACAGCATCGTGGTGCGCTTCGACATGCCGGGCATCGACGCCGACAGCCTGGACGTCTCCACCGAGAACAACACTCTGACCGTGCGCGGGGAACGCCACCGCCAGGACCCCGACGACGTCACGTACCTGGTCTCGGAACGGCCGTCGGGCACCTACCGCCGCCAGCTGGTACTCGGCGACGGACTGAACCTCGAGCGGGTACACGCCGACTACCACGACGGCGTCCTGACCCTGACCATCCCGGTCGCCGAAAAGGCCAAGCCCCGGAAGATCCAGATCACCCGAGGCGACGCGTCCACGGCGATCGGCACCCACGAGGGGCGCCGCATGATCGGCGGCGAGGCGGCCAGCCGCGAGCCGGCCACCGTCACCGCATGACACGCATCCCGGCGGTCGTGGTGCGGCGCGTCCTGCCGCACCACAACCGCCGGCCCAGCAGGCTACGGCGGCGGACATGACCGAACCCGCGCGTACCGCCACCAACACCGGCCCACTGGACGACGCCGCCTACCCCGCCTACGCCATGGGCCCGGCAGCGAAGGCCATCGGCGTGACACCGGGATTCCTACGAGCAGCCGAGACCGCAGGGCTGTTCGAATCACACCGCTCCGAGGGCGGCCACCGGCGCTACAGCCGCGACGACCTGCGCCGCGCGGACCGTGCCCGCCACCTGGTCGACGAAGGCCTGCGGATGGACGCCGTGGTACGCATCATCGACCTCGAATACCAGCTGGCCGCCGCCTCCGCCATGATCGAGATCCTGCGGCAACGTCTGGACCGCCGGCAGAGCAGCCCTCCGGCCGGCTGACGTTCTCGAATCGCGGCCTTTCGATGCCGGCACCGGTCGCGGCCAGGCCATCATGGTCGGCTCCCCCCTAGGCATGCACGGCCAACGACATGGCCGTGCATGCCTAACCGGCCGAGGCCGGCGTCCTTGCGACCTCGGGCTCGGCCGTGCCGGGCGTCCGAACGTGGAGTCAGCGCTGGAAGGGGATCATCGCGGTCACGGTGGCGCCCGCGGACCCGCCGTAGCCAGCGGCGATGTGCATGCTTTCGGCGAAGGTGCGCACCAGCCACAGGCCGCGGCTGCCGGGCGAACCGGGTTCGGGACGCACCTTGCCCTCCACACCCGCTGGGATGCCCGGACCGTCGTCGGAAATACGGCAGTAGACGACGTCAGCCGCCGCCCACAGCTGCAGGCGGCCCGAGCCACCGCCGTGACGTACGGCGTTGGTGGCCAGTTCATAGGCGACGAAAACGAGCGTGTCGACGCGGTCGGCGGGCATTCCGGCCTCGCTGGCGTGCGCCGCCACCGCCGAACGCAGACCGACAAGTTCGAATTCGGTGAAGGCAAGTTCCAGCAGTAGCACGGCGTCGACCGGCAGGCTGTCCGGTGGCGCCTGCTGCGACTGCCGGTGGGGCTCAGCCGTCATGGCGAACCGCTGTCATGGTCACCCCTGTCAGCTCACCCAGGCCGAGCGCGGCGAGGATCTCCCACGGCATGCCCGCGCAGCGGACATTCATACGCTGCCCGCCGGTCAGACCCAGCGCAGTCTGGACGATCACCCCAGCCGTCGCGGTGTCCATGAACCTCAAATGGACCAGATTCACGTCGATGTGGTCGTCGAGCGCGAGAGCTTCGGACAGTGCCCGGGTCAGCGGCTCGATCGTCCGGTAGTCGATCTCGCCGGCGACCCTGACGCCGGTCGGCACGTGCTGGCGGCAGATGCGCAGCAGCGCGTCGTGGTGGTAGGTGACTGCGGTGACGTTCATGCCGTGGCTGTCAGCTGCCGTGGCCAGGGTCAAGGTGTCGAAACACTGCCGGTCGTACTGGCACGCCGCGGTGGCGTTCTGCCCCGCGAGCATCCGGGTCAGCCGCGACTCATACGCCATCAGCTCTGCGACACCGTTGACCGGACGCAGCGCCCAGCACATGTCGCCGGTGACCCGCAGGCCGCTGTAGCCCTCACGGTTGGCCTGATCGATCTGGTCCTGCCACCGGCCGATGGTGGCCGCCGGGTCGAACGAGCCCTGCGGCGCGAAGAACAGCCCGCTCGGCCCGACCGCCAGCTGCCCGGAGCGGGCTGCTGTAGCGATGCCCAGGCCGCGCCCGGCCAGCTCCTCGGCCAGAGCCGCCTCGCTGACGGACTCGGTCAGACACAGCACCTTCTGCCCCAGCCCCAGACCGTCGCGGACGAACGCCGCGACGATGTCCAGCCGCTCGTCGTGGTCGGAGAACGTCAGACAGGCATGATCGCCTGGCTTCAGGTCCTCCACCGACGTACCGCCCACTGCCACTCCTTCACCCCGACACAGCGAGCACCACCGTAGCTTCCCCGAAGGGTTCAGCTCGCTCTACCCAAGCTCTGGCCCAGCAAACCTGTCAGCACGTTCGCCGCGGCTTTCGTGATCGGTACCGCCTTAGCGCATTTTGCGCTGATCGTCTTCTTTGCTACAGGACTTCGCTTACTCGGCATCGGGTTCACTGTGTTCACGGTGTGGCGGGCGTGCCGGTGGCGCGGGGATGCCGGCAACCGGGTGCGCTCTCGGGCCGGACGAGCAGCACGGCAGGGGATGATCGACGACGAAGCGGCGGCCGGGTCCCGGCTCACCGGGCCCAAGCGCCCCAAAGTTGACGCGAAGCACTCCAAGGGTTGCGGCGGCAATCGCATGAACCGTCGCATCCGAGCGCCAGCACATGGGTGAGGCCTTCGGACATCAGCTGCCGGTGAGGTCGCGGTACATCGCGTCCGCGTGGCGGGCGTGGTATTCGAGTTCGGGGTCGAAGAACGCGTCGACGGCTAGATACAAGTCAACCGCGTGCGCGGCGCACCGGGCCGCGCCAGCGGGGTCGCCGAACCGGCGGCAGCCCTCGGCCGCTGTCTTGTGAGCCTGTGCGCGCAGGACGATCGTGGCTTTGCTCGGCCCGCGGGCTGCCAGGCGGTCGGCCTGAGCGTAGGCCGACGCGACGTTGGCGGCGGCCACCACCCGATGGGCGGCGAAAGCGCATGGGCGGCACCGGCATCGCGGTCAGCGAGAGCCTGGAGATGGCGGCCCCGGCCAACGGTCGATCCCGGTGTATCAGCTGCACGCCGAGGTGGAACAGCGCCCACGCGAGCAGTTGGGCAGCGGCGGCCAACGGCACCCAAGCAACGAGCAGACCCTGCACCGGCCAGCCGGCCAGCCTGACCAGCAGAGCGCACGGCAGGGCGACCCGTACGCCCCACGCCACCGCCTGGGCGGCCGCTACGTTGGCGTCCGCCACGACATGTGCCGTACCTGACCGAGGCCGAGGCCACACTCTACCGATGCCTGACGTCACCGGATTGGGATCGATACCGGCGGGTGGGGCAGGAACGAATTCCATTGGATGTGGCCGTGGCACACGTACGCGATCACCTGTCGGCTGACCGGCTCAACGGGTGTAATGGCGTTCGGCCCCCTGCGGCAAGTTGCCGGAGGGGGCCGAGTGCTCAGGCTGCTCTGGGATCAGCAGCGGTCGCGTCCGCCGCAGTCTGGCGGTCCGTAGTACCCGGAGCTCGTAGGCCTCGGCCGCGGCTTACCGGTCTTGGTCGGGGTTGGCCGCGGTGTCGCGGTGCGGCTTGGCGTGGGCCGTGCGGTTGGTGAAGCCGTAGGGCTCGCGGTGGGCGATGCGGTCGGGCTCGCCGTCGGCGATGCCGTAGGGCTCGAGGTAGGCGATGCGGTCGGCGATGCGGTCGGCGATGCGGTCGGCGATGCGGTCGGGCTCGCGGTCGGCGATGCCGTTGGGCTCGAGGTAGGCGATGCAGTCGGGCTCGCGGTCGGCGAGGCCGTGGGAGTCGCGGTCGGTGTCGCGGTCGGCGTGGCCGTCGGTGTCGGCGGGAGGTTGCAGAACGGCCTCGTGATCACGTTGTTGATGAGGGTGACTGAGCCGTTGCGGGCCAGCAGCCGTCCCTGGACGGTGGTTCCGTTCAGCACCGAGATCGAGGCCAGGGCCATGATGGTGCCGACGAACGTGGTGTTGGTGTCCAGTGTTGCCGAGCTGCCGACCTGCCAGAACACGTTGCATGCCTGCGCACCGTTGATCAGCGCGACCGTGCTGTTCGGCGCGGTGATCAACGTCGAGCCCGCCTGGAAGATGAACACCGAATCGGGGCGGCCCTGCCCGTCCAGCACGAGCGTGCCGGTCAGACCCAAGGTGGGGTTGGTGTACACACCTTCGGGCAGGATCTGTCCGCCGAGCTCGACTCCCGTCACCGTGGCCGGTGTCCGGCCCGCCGCATCGTTGTACGCGGTCGTCAAGTCGATCTGAGCCTGCCCCGCAACGGCGTCGGTCACGTGCTGGACGCCGTTGATCACAATGCCCGGCGGAAAGCCGGTGACCGAGCTACCCGGGCTGACCCCCAGGTCACCCGAGACGATCGTGTTGCCCGTGTTGGTGACGGACTGGCCACCCAGCACCGCGAAGGATGTGGCCGTGCCCAGACCCACCGTGGGCAGCGCGGCCCACGCCGTTCCGGTGCCGATGAGCAGTGCTCCCGTGAGCATGGTGGCGGTGGTGGCGCTTACGGCCGCCACGGTCGCCGCGACCATGCGCCGACGCACGGGAGATAGACGTTTCAGCAATGTACAACCCTCTCTCACCGACGGCATCGGCATGACATGGCTGCAAGGCTGCGGCCGGTCAATGACGCCGAAAACATGTCAATAAGCCCGATGTGCTCAGCGAGCCTCGAACAACACGTTAACGCCCAAATACTAGTAAGTGACCCAAAACGTGCAAATTTAGCAAATCGCCCAACAGCGGCCTTCCACACAGGCTGGGTGGAAGGCCGCTGTCTTTCACGTGTGGGTTGCCAGGGGCGCAGCAGAGCACACTCCCCTCCGCGCGCGGCCGGCTCCAGGTCAAGCTGCGGGGAACAGGCCGATCCGGGCGTGGTACTCGTGGCCCAGCTCGTCGGTGTCGGAGCCGACCAGCAGGCCTTGCGGGCAGCGGACGAATGCCCGCACGCCCTGTCCCCGGCTGCGCGTGGGATTCCAGTCCAGCGCGCGTCCGGTCTCCGGGTCGAGGGCGGCGATGCCGGGGCGGTCCACCGCACCGGGTCCCTTGTGCTTTACCCCGTAGGGGTTGTCCTGCCAGCGCTGGTGCCCGCCGACGTAGACGGCCGATCCGGTCGCCTCGACGGCGTAGAGCGAGTGGCCGCCGGTGTGGTTGACCCAGGTCGGCGGGTGCACGCCGGAGCCGTGCGTCTCGAACCTGGCCGCTGCCGTGCACGGCAGCTCGGGCGAGCCGGAGTCGTGCCCGGTGGTGACCACCACGAAGTAGCCGCCGTCCGGCGCGAAGTCGATCCCCCGCAGGTAAGAGTCGAACCTGGAATCACAGCGGGTCCGGTAGAACTCGGTGTGCCAGTCGGAGACGACCGCCTGGGGACCCGTCACGTCCAGCATGACCAACTGATGGCGCTCCTGCCCGCGGGCCTGGGCGAAGTTGCCGATGGCGACCAGGCTCGTCCCGTCAGGCGACAGTGCCATCGACTCGACCCGCGGGCGGGTACGCACAGGCTTGGCCAGTTCGGCGTCGAAGTCGGGGTCTACCCGTCCGTCGATGAGGTCGAGGCGGGCCAGGCCGCCGCGGCGCAGGTCGCCGATCCTGTCGTACGACCCGCCCACATACAGGTCGCGGCCGTGCACCGCCAGGGAACGCACGTCGCCGTCGACCGGGGTACGTAGGTCCGGGGACACCTCGCCCGTGGCGACGTCGACGCGGGCCAGTGAGCGGCGCCTGTGCCCGTTCACGGTGGTGAAGTCGCCGCCGACTAACACGCTGCCGTCGGGGCCCTCAGCCAGCGCCCACACCGGACCATCGATGTTCACCCGCAGGTCGGTCACCTTGCCGTCGGACAGCCGGAACGCCATCAGGTTGCGCCTGGGGATGGCCGCGCGGCTGTGGGCGTGCGTCGTGCTGCTGAAGTCGCCGCCGACAAGTACGGTGTCGCCGATCAAGATCATGGTCCAGACCCTGCCGTCGGTGATGTGCGGTGTCCAGTTGACCGGGTTCTCGGAGACCTCGGCCCGGCCCCTGGCCTGCTCTCGGACATCACCCGGCGCGCCCGGCCACTCGTCGGCTCGCGCCGTGATGCGACTCAGGGAGCGGAGGACGTCCGCCGGCAACACGGCCGGCGCCGGTCTGGATGCTGGCGCGGCCGCCGCGATTGCCGCACCCGAAGGCATCAGCAATGACAGGGCAGCCGACAACGTGAGTATCGTGCGCATTGGCTCATATTTACCCAAAGGCGAAAGATTTGCACGAGATTGGGCAAATCCGTCTAGACCGCCCAGACGACGCCGTAGCCGACCGCAACGGGCCCGCAACCCACCACGGCGGTGCGCACGTTCCCGCACCCGCCCCCTGGGCGTAGCGCTGATCCCGCTGGCCTTCGCCGTCGCGGTCCAGCGCTGCCCCGGGCTGCCGATGCCGCCGGCCGCGGCAACCTGGGCGTTCGTCCACGCCTCCGGCATCCACGCCACCGTCGCCGGAGTCCTGTTCGCCTTCACCGCCCCGGTCCGGTCCCGCCCCGGCGGAGACAACCACGGCGACCACGACCTCGGCCCGGTCGGCCACTTCGACCGACGTCCACAATCGCCGTTCCGATCTCCTCACTGCTGTCAGCCGGAGTGACCATCGACGGCCTGACCGGCCTCGCCGACACACTCACCTCACGCGTCGCGGTAGGCATCACGGCACGCATGGTCATCGGGCGCACTGGCCGCCACCGTAATCGTCCGCCCGGTTCACCGCCGCTCTGAGGACATGCTGCGGTGAACCGGCGGCTGATGCCGGGTGGCTCGTCAGGCCGCCAGCCCGGAATCTCGACCCGATGCTGCCAGCCTCGAGCTGATGTGCAGTTCGCCGGTGTGATCTAGCGGAAGTTTGCGCCAGCCATCGTCTCGCCCTCTGGACGCACTTTCGCAAACATCCAGGCTCATTGTCGCGCCTGGACCGGGACCAATGGCACCTCGGGGCGTGACGCCGGGCCCTGTCGCGACGCAACTCGCCGCAGGAATGTGGTCTTGCAGAGTTTCGACCGAGTGGAGGTTCACCATGACCAGTCACGTCATCGCAGACCATCCGGTGCAGGTTCGTACTTACGGTCCGGTGCCGACCGAACTGATCGCGTACGCCGCACGCAAGGTCGACGTGGTGCTGCGGCACGCTCCAGCAGCGGTCCTGTTCGTGCGTATCAAAATCAGCCACGACCAGGGGTCGGCTCCGCTGGCCGCCATCGTTCGCGTTGACGTGGACGTAAACGGCATCGACGTGCACGCCCGGGCCGCCGCCCCGACCCTTACCGAGGCCGTGGATCTGGCACAGCGGCGGTTGCGAACCCGCATCCAACGCACCCATCAACATTGACCGCCTGCAGCACGTCCGGCCGCCTACCTTCGGGTCACAGGTCGCAGAAGTGAGTGCGCGGGGCTGCCGGTCATCTAACGGTCGGAGCGCCGACTGACAGGCAGCCAGGTCCAGGCTCGGCAGGCGAATAGTCTCACCAGCGGCACCTCTCGCCCGGTCCTGACCCTCCTGTCGCGGGGGAGACGCCGGCTCAACGCGTCCGAGACGATCCGACAACCCAACGGCCCCCGCACCGCCACGCTGGGTCGGTCAGCGGTTGGGTGCGTCCGCAGGCGGCGCAGTGCAGTGTCAAGGTGGATGACCGCGCGGTCATGGGGTGGCTCCCGGGTCGGCGGCGGCGCGCAGGAGGGCGTCGGCGATGAAGAGGTCTTGCAAAGCGATGCCGGAGCTGTCGAACACGGTGATGTCCTGCTCACTGCGGCGGCCATCGGCTCGCCCGTCCAGAACATCGCCGATCGCGGTCAGCGTGAGGGTGCTGTCGGCGATCAGGTCGGCCACGTGCTGGGATTCCCCGATACGCACCGCCTGTTCCGGCAGGTCGCAGAACAGCCGCGCTGCCTGGAGCAGTTCTCGGGGTAGTTCCTGCTTGCCGTGGGCGTCGGAGCCCATGCTGGCGACGTGGGTGCCGGGGCGCACCCAGGCGGCGTCGAACAGGGGCGCGGTGGCGGTGGTGGCCGTGACGATGATGTCGGCGGCACGGCACGCTTGTTCCGGCGCGGTGAGCCGGCCGGTGAGCCCGCGTGCGGCCAGGCGTTCCAGGAACGTCTCGCCGTGCTCCGGGGTGCGGGCGACGACGTGGATCGTGTCGATCGGTCGTACGCGGGAGACCGCGGCGCATTCGTGCAGGGCCTGATGGCCGGTACCGAAGATGGTCATGGTCGCGGCGTCCTCGCGGGCCAGCACGCTGGCAGCGACCGCGTCGGCGGCCGCGGTGCGGTAGGCGTTGACGACGCCGGCCTCGACCACCGCATCGATGCGGCCGAGGTCCTGGTCGAGGAGCAGGATCACCGAGTTGTGCCGGGGCACACCGAGGTCGGCGTTGCCGGGCCAGTAGCTTCCGATCTTGACGCCCGCGAGCTGCTGGGAGGCGCCGGACTTGACGGTGAACCGGTTGCGGGAGTCGGACCCGTGGCCCAAGACCGCGGGGAAGACCTCGGACTGAGGGCGGGTGGCGGCGATGAGCGCGTCGCGGGCGGCGGTGTAGGCGAGGTCCTCGGTGATGAGGGCGGCGGAGTCCGCCTCGGCCAGGTAGCGCATGTCGTTCACCAGCCCGTGACCCGGGTCCAGATGTCCTGCACGGTCCGGGATCCGGGTTCGATCACGTGGTAGCGGTCGTGCTGGGCGGCGGTGGCGCAGGCGTGGATGGGCAGGATCCGCACCCGAGCGCCGATCGGAATGTCGGGCAACGGTGCGGTGCTGCCGGGCCGGATCGACAGGATGCCGTGTTCCTGGCTCGCGTCGCTCATCAGCAGGTCGTCGTAGAGGACGCCGTCGAGGTCGGCGACCAGCCCGTACGCCTGGTCGACCCGCTGCCGGGCGGTGCCGCGGTCGCGGGAGGTCGCCATCCATCCGCCGTCGGTGAGGATCCAGCCCTTGTCCGGCCGCCGCCCGATCACCGTGGTCACCACACTCATCGCGAGATCATCGACGGTGCACACGCCGATGCCCGCCATCACCAGGTCGAGGAAGACGAAGTTGCCGGCCCGGACCTCGCTCACCCCGGTCAGGTCGGTAGCGAAGTGCGCCGTCGGCGTCGATCCGACACTCACCACCGGCACCCCGTGTCCGGCCGCCCGCAGGGTCTCGGCCGCCAGCACGGCGCAGCGGCGTTCATTTTCCGCGGCCGCGCGCAGTGCGTCGTCGCCGTCGGCGAAGTACGACTCTCCGGCATGTGTCAGTACCCCGCGCAGGTCGGCACCCCCGTCGCGCAGCGTCTGACCGATCGTGAGCAGGATCGGGTCGTTCGGCGCGACGCCGCCGCGGTGGCCGTCGCAGTCGACCTCGATCAGCGCCGGAATCCCGGCCATGCCGGTTCTGTCCGCGGCGAGCGCCGCCGCCTGCTCGACGCTGTCCAACAGGACGATCAGGTCCACGCCCCGCTGCCGCAGAGCCACCACCCGAGCCAGCTTGTGCGGTGCGATGCCTACCGCGTACAGGATGTCCCGGTAGCCGGCGTCGGCGAACGCCTCCGCCTCCGCCAGCGTGGACACCGTGATCGGCCCCGGCGTCCCGTTGTGGAGCAGCCTCGCCACCTCGACGGACTTCGCGGTCTTGACGTGTGGCCGCAGGCCGACACCGAGGCCGTCCAGACGGGCGCGCAACCGGCCTATGTTCGCCTGCACGACGCTACGATCGACGGTGAGGAATGGTGTCTCCACGTCTTCGAGATTCATCACGGTTTTTCCTTAATGCCGACCAGGTCATGCTCGGCGGATGTGTCTTTGCGGCTGTCGGCGAGATCGGCGTAGACGGCGGAACGGGACACGCCCAGCCGTTCGGCGATGCGCGGCACCGCGTTGCGGACGGTGAAGACGCCGCGCTGGTCCAGGACGCGTAGCAGGGCCAGCCGCTCCGGCCGGGTCAACGTGCCGACCGGTTGACCGCGGGCCATTTCCTCGGCGCGGATCAGTGAGTCGACCACATCGTGGAAGTCATCGCTGAACGTGGTCACCGGCAACTGCGCGGCCGGCGCCCCGGCCAGCGCGGTCAACAGGTCGCCGGCCTGGCGCAGAGCGGTGACGTCGACGTTGACGCACAGGGCGCCGAACACGTGGCCCATGCTGTCCCGCAGCGGCAAGGTCGACGACTTGACGATCCGTCCATCCGGTGTCCGGGTCACGTAGTTGATGTCGTTCGCCGCCGTGTCACCCTGCGCCAGCACCGCCAAGCCGATCTCGCTCAGCGCGCCGCCCACCTTGCGGCCGGTCACCGCGCCCGCCACAGCCACGACGGACTGCTCACCGCGGCGATAGTCGTGCAGCACCACCTCACACGTCGGCCCGAACGTCGCCGCCAGCCCATCGATCACCGGCAGCAGCGCAGACAGGATCGCGTCCGCACCCGTGTCAGTCACCATGGTTCGCCTTCCGCTCGTCTCCACCAACAGAACCTATAGTAACCGTCCAGCAGCTAGACGAAAAGTCCAGCAGATGGTCAGCAGATTTCGTACCGCTGTGGGTTTAATGTCCAGGTTGTCGCGCCCTGGCACGGCCGCCTGGTCATGGCAGGAAGGCCACAGCCCGGCGCGATGCACGACGCCCGCGCGTTCCACGAGTCCGGCCTGGCCGAGCCATTCGCTGGCCGGATGCGCGCCGACGGCGGACCCGGCGGGTTCGCCGACACCGCCTAATGAGGTCTGCCGAGTTTGGCGTGGTGTCAGACTCGGTTCCGGTAGCCGTCAGCAGGTGAGCACTCCACCAAAGAGGGCAACCTGCTGGCAAGACTAACCAACCTGGTCCTGGCCGCTGCCGTCAAAAGCTGGATGTACTGCCCTGATGCAGAACTCATGAGAAAGGCGGGTGCCCTGTGGTCCAAGGGCACCCGCCGTCCGACCACTCGTGGTTACGGACTGGAGCACGTGAGACTTGGCGGGGAGTTGCTTCCCGACCAGTTCCCGAGGAATCCGAGCGATCGCGTGCCGCCGGGATCGATGGTCGCGTTGTGGGCGGCGTTGCGGAAGGTCACCACGCTGCCGCTCTGGCTGTAGGTGCTGTCCCATGATTGCGTGACCGTCTGCCCATTGGCGAATGTCGCTCTGACGGTCCAACCGCTGATGCTAGCGCTGGAACTGTTGTTTCGCACCGCAATCGCGCCTTGGAATCCGTTGTTCCACTGACCGACCTGGGAGTACGTCGCCGAACATGCTCCGCCAGGCGAAGGGGACGACGGAGGCGGGCTCGAAGGCGGTGGAGACGACGGCGGTGGAGACGACGGCGGCGGGGACGACGGAGGCGGGCTTGAAGGTGGCGGTGAGCTCGGTGGCGGCTGCGTCTGGTTGGGACCGACGCCGGTCACCTGACCGTTGCCCCCATCGAAAGTGATGTCGGAGCAGCTGAAGAAGTTCTCGTTGCTATCCGAGCGCACCCACCGGATGTACAGCATCGCCCGGCCGCTGCGGCCGGACGGCAACTGTGCGTTCCAGTAGTAGTAGTTCAGCGCGCCCGGCCCGCCGTTCGACGGCGGGTTGGTGACACTCGCGAATTCTTGAAGGTCACTCCAGGCCAGTGGCGAACTGGGGCTCCAGCCTTGGCGGGTGATGGCCAAGTGGAACGTACCCGGGTGGTGTGCCCAGTTACTGTGCCGGAACTGGATGTTGGCCCCAGAGGTGAGGTGGGTCAACGGCCAGTCCGTGCGAGTCGCGTTGTATGCGGTGAAGTTGTACGGCCCGCCGGTTCCGCCGCTGCACAGCTGTCCATCCGGGATGAAGCCGCTGGTGCGACCCCCGGCGTCGGAGCGGAGCACAGCGAACCAGTTGTACAACGGCGTGGTGCCACTCGGATCGGAGGAGCTCTTGCTTCCCTCGATCGCGGCAGCACATGCCGGGTTGTAGGCGGCGATCGACCCGTTGCCGCGAAGCCCGTCCTGGTAGCACAGCCAGGTGCGGCTGCCCGGGAACATCGTCACGCCGTGGGCCTGCGCCGCAGAAGTATTGATCACCGCGAAGCCGATGCTCGCCGTGATCGCTGCTGCGGCCAAGCTTGCCAAGAGTTGGCGTCTGCGATTCACCCTGTCGTCCTTTCCTTTTTGGGCGGATAGGCCGACGCCTGTCGGAGGATGGAGCGCACAGGAACGTCGGCCTTCAGGGAGTTGCCGACGCATGCCATGCAAACTGGCGCGCACGAAATCGACCTCTGTGCGCCCGTTGCTCGGCTCCCGACCGGTCTGACAGAATCAGACATCGACAGCTTGACATGAGAACGCTCCCATGGCAATGCTGCGAACTCAATTTCCAGAGTTCAGCGGCAACACGGCTGCCTGTTCGTAGCGTGCACGCAGTCCGGCCAGACTGCCCCATTCATGGAGGCTGGCGGACGCTTTCTGCTCCAGACCGTCGGGGATCATCGCCCATACCCGATCCGGATCCACACCAGACCTAGCCGTCTGGACGCCCAGTGGGTCCGTCAGCGTGATGACCGCTGGCCCCGAGCTACGGCTCGCATAGTCCCACGCAGTGCCGGGCTGAACGATCGCACAGAAGTAGACAGCATAGATGACCCGAACGTCCTCGATGCGCCTGGCGGATGGAGGCTCCGTTCCGAATGACTCGGCGGCGCACAGGACCTTGCCCCCGTGGGCGGCGGCATGCCCGCCGGGCTCGTAGAGCTCAAGCTCGGCTGGTGAGAGCTGTTCCAGCGCCGTTTGCGCCCGGGCGGCCAGTTGATCCTCAAAGCGGTTGGGCTGCTCGATCAGCAGAGCAACCGCGAGGATCGCGACAATGACCAGTTCGGGTAGGAGCCACCAACCTTGGCGTCGCAAAAAGAGCACGAGGCACATGCTTGCATTGATGGACGGCACTGTGCAATGGAGCGGCAAGTGGCCACCGGCTCGCAGTGATCACCGAACGCGAAGTGGTGGCCCTGGTCGCCTCCGGTGTGAACAACGACGAGCTGGCGGAGATTCACTCCCGCAGGGCCGTAAGCCCGGCCGCCGCGCTGGCGACGGTGTTCACGCTCGTCGAGTCCGCCCACGGCCGCCGGCCGACCATCACCTGAGCCTCGCCCTGGTCCGCTCCAGCGCCCAGGTCAAGAACGGCGTCCCGGTCGAGCCCGAGGAGGCCGCCGCGGCGTGCGCAGCAAGGCCTATGCTGCGGCAATGATCAAGCCCATTGAACTCGTCATATTCGACTGCGACGGCGTACTGGTCGACATCGAGCCCATCGCCGCTCGTATCCAGGCCGCCCTCGGAGCCGAGCTGGGGTGGCCGCTGACAGAGGACGAGGTCGTGGACCGGTTCATGGGGCGCTCACCGGCCGCCATCCACGAGCAGATCGCCGCCCGGCTCGGCCCGGACACGGCCGTGATCTGGTTGGAGAGGTTCGAGCAGCTCCACCAGGAGGCCGTGGACGCCGGGCTCGCCCCGGTCGACGGCTTGCCGGAAGCACTCGACGCGCTCACTCTGCCGACATGTGTCGCCTCCAACGGCTCCCACGACAAGATGCGGCACACCCTGGGCCGCACCGGGCTTTACCAACGCTTCGCAGGCCGCATCTACAGTGCCACCGACGTCTCCCGCGGCAAGCCCGCACCCGACCTGTTCCTGCACGCCGCCCAGCAGATGGGCGTCGATCCCGAGGCCTGCGTTGTCGTCGAGGACAGCCAACCCGGCGCCCACGCCGCCCGCGCCGCCGGCATGCGAGCCTTCGGCTACGCCGGCGGACTCACCCCGGCCGAACGCCTCGAAGGCCACCACACCGTCGTCTTCCACGACATGCGCCAGCTACCAGACCTCATCACCGAACTGCAGCCATTCCTGGCACCGCCCACCCACAAGATTTGACAATTGGCTCTGAACCGCGACGTCAACTCAGCTTGAATCTCATGTTCGTCCAGCGCCGGCATGTGCCTCAAGATTCAGCGGTATCGGTCCACGATGCTCTGGCACGGCACGCAGTGGGTAGCCCACGGCATCACCTGCAGCCGGATCAGCGGGACCTGCTCACCGCATCGCCCGCACAGCCCGAGGGTGCCAGCGTCGAGGCGGTCCAGAGCCGCCTGCAGCCGAACCAGCTGCTCCTGCAACGCAGTGGTCACCATCGCCTGCGCAGCGGTCTCCAGCGCCACCGTGCCGGCGTCGGCGGCGTCACCGGAGCCGGCGAACAGGTTCTGCACCTTGCACACGTGGTGGCTATCCAGCAGGTATTGACCCCGGCAGCGCACACGTTCGACTGTCGGTGCGTGTCAGCGGGCGTGCACGCCGACCGGTACTTTTCGGCGGTGGTCAGCTCGCCCTCGGCCCGGCGCGCCCGCCAGGTGGTTTCATCTTGGTAGTCATGATTCGGGAACACCCATGGCGGCCTGGGCCCAAGCCCCGCCGCCCAATGGTCAGCCGAATTCGAGGTCGAACGGGGCCGAGACGACATCCTTGAACGCCTCGCCGCCGGTCTCGCACTCGTACTCGATCACCATCGTGCCCCGGGTCTTCCAGAGCCGCACGAAAAGGCGCTCGGACCGGCCGGCTCGCAGATTCCACAGCACGTTGTCGATGGAGATCTGCGGCATCTCGGCACCATCGGCAATACGCAGGAAATCGCCCAGGGAACGGTCCGCGATACGCAGCACGGCCTTGGTCACCGGAGGCCCGGACTCCTGCGTCACGACGAACACCGAATGGGGCCACCGATCGGTGGGAACGGCGCGTCGCGACGCCGGATCGAGGTCCGCGCCCGGCTCCCATGCCAGCGCGAACCGGGGCGTCTGGGCGATCTTCTTCTCCGCCGCGTCGCGGGCGATCTGCTCGCGCAGCAGCGCGGTCTGGTTCTGCGCGTACCTCGCCTGCGACAGGGCGACGATCGTGGCGACCGCCGCGATCAGGACACCGACCCAGGCAGCCCAGCTGCTCGCCTCCATGCACCCCTGCCCTGTCGACCGTTCCACACTGGACTGCGACCCTACGGAGGGTGAGCCCGCGCGGCCATCGACCGATCGGACGAACGCACAGTTACGGATCGACTACCGCCATCCGTCGCAAGCGGTGATGCCGCGCGTTCGATGTCCTGATTAGGCTCGCGGAGTCAGTCGGTTCGCCTATCGATGGGGAGATCGGTGCGTTCCCAAGAGTCCACCGATCACGATTCCGCGCCGCCCGGCGCCATCTCAATGAATGCGGCACGTGAACATCTCACGTTCGCCCGCGGACTGTGCGACCTCTTCTCCGCGAACGACCCACGGAAAGCGGCTCTGGCCGCGAAGATCTCTCAGATCGAATACCGGCTGGACGACCCGGGCTACCGCCTGGCGGTGATCGGGGAATTCTCCAGCGGAAAGACGACCTTCATCAACGCGCTCATCGAGTCCGACCTCTTTCCGACCTCCGCACTGCCGACCACCGCGGCGGCAGTCGAGATCAGATACGGACCGCGGCTCGCGGTCACCGCACGCTTCCGCGACGGGCAGGTGCACCGGCTGCGCTCGCGGCGCTGGTGGCACCTGTTCCGCCGTCGGCCGCAACTGCCCGGTCTGGGCCGCGTCGACGCCGACCTGCGCCGCACGCTGGGACAGCTGATCACCGACGAAACGGCCGCGCCGCTGATCGCGCACCTGGAGGTCGAGTATCCGGCGCCATTCCTCAGCGACGGCCTGATCATCGTCGACACCCCCGGCACCAACGCGGCGCAGGGACACTCGGCCGTCGCCCACGAGGCGGTGTCCGGCGCCGATGTCGCCGTCATCGTGCTGTCCGGGCTCGAGGTCTTGCCGCTGAGCCTCGTGAACTTCCTGCTGCAAACTCTGGATCCGCGTCTGCTGCAGCGATGCGCCTATGTGGTGACCCGGATGGACGACGTCCGGCCGGCCGAACGCGACGAACTGCTGCGCTTCGCCACCAACCGGGTGCGCGACGAGTTGGGCGTCGAGCGGCCGCCGGTGCTCGCCACCGCGCCCCAGGCTGTCATCCGGCGGCTGCGCCGCGAGTCGCCGCGAAACGACGAGCAGGACTGGCTCGACGGCTTCCAGCAGACCCGCGACTGGCTGCAGCGGACCGCCAAGCAGCAGCGGGAGATCGCCACCACCGACACGGTCCTGCGCCACATCGACGACACGATGCGGGAACTCAGCGTGGAGCTGGAGGCCACCAGCGCCCAGCTCGCCACGGAACGGGCGCGGCTGGAGGCCTCGCAGCTGTCGGACCTGCCGTCCTTCCTGGCCGGACACCGGCAGGCGGGCACGGCCGTGCTGCGCGACACGCGAACCTCGCTGGCCAACCGGATCGAGTACACGGTGGCGACCGCCCGGGCCGCGACCGTGCAGGCTGTGGCCGCCGAGATCGACGCGTGCGCGAACAAGCAGACGCTGGAGGCGGTGCTCGCCTCGACAGTGCCGACCCTGGTGGGCCAGGAAATGCACCGGTTGGGCACCGAATCGGCGCGGCTGGTCGAAACCGAACTCGAGCAGGCGCTGTCGGCCGCGGTCACCTCGGTCGCCGCGGCGTTCGCCGCCGAGTACGCCAAGCTCGAACGCCGCTCGGGCGGCCCGGCCGGCGCCGCGGTCGCGCAGCCCGTGGTCGACACCGCCGCGCTGGTCGACACTTCGAGCTTCACCGCGGCCACCGCGGTGTTCTCGCAGAACACGATGCGGGGCGCCGCCGGAGCGGCCGGCGGGGCCGCGGCGGGCGCCGCGCTCGGCAGCGTCGTGCCCGGGATCGGCACCCTCGTCGGCGGCCTCGTCGGCGGCCTGATCGGCATGTTCGCGGCGACCAAGGCCTTCGCGACCATGCGCGACCAGACCCGCGAGCAGGCCAAGAGCGCGACCGAGGCCGCGTTCGGGCAGCTGTCCGCCCGGCTCGGCGCCGGGGTCGACGCCGCGCTGACCGCCCACGAGCACGAGTTCACCCGCAGGCTCGACTGGTACCGCGTGACCTACCAGCGCCGTATCGACGAGGTGCGGGCCGAACACCAGCACGACCTCGCCCAGCTGACGGCGTACACGCAGCGGGTCAACGCCGCCCGGCGTGACGCCGCCGACCGCCGGGTGCGGGTGGACCACGAACGCAACGCGCTGGCCGAGGAATGGATGAGAGGAGAACGCAGTGTCTGATGCGCAGGTGACGTCATGGCTGGACCGTGCCGCGGCATTGGCCGACGAGGGCGGCCTGACCGGCGTCCGCGCGACGGTCGACGAGCTGCGCAACGGGCTGCATGCGCCAGGGCTGCGGGTGGTCGCCGTCGGCAACGGCCACACGGCGGCCGGTGTCGCCGTGAACCGGCTCCTCGGCCGGGACCTGATGCCCGAGACCGCGGCGAGCGCCGGGGTCCCCGCAGTCGTCGAGGTGACGCACTCCACGGTGGACTGCGTCGAACCGGCGGGAGCCGGCACGCCCCTGACCCCGGGCTGGTGGAAAGAGCTGGACCCGGCACCGGAGCACACCGTCCGGCTCGGCGTCGCCGAACCCCGGCTGGCCGGAGTGCACCTGGTGGCCGCGCCTGTGGCAGGGCCGGACGGCGCGCACGGGCGGACGATCCGCAGCGCCGACGCGGTGCTCCTGGTGACCGCCGCGACCACCCCGATGACGATGTCGGACCTGCGGCTGCTGCGGGAGGTGCTCGCCGACGTCGACGCGGCGTCAGTGCTCGTCGCGGTCTCGCACCTGGACAGGGTGCCCGAAGCCGACCACGGCGAGGTGATGGCGTACGTGACCGGGCGGGTCCGGGAGGCCTCCGGCACGGTCGCGGTCGTGACGCTCGCGCCGCACGCCGGCGAGCCCGATCCGGCGCTGTGGCAGTGGGTGTCGGAGCAGGCCGGCGCCGACCGGGCGGCGCGCGGTGCCGCGCGTACGGCCCTGCGGCTGCGGGCGAGCCTGACCGGGCTGGCCGACGCTGCCCGCGACGGTGAGCGGGCGGCCCGCGACGCGGCGGCCGAACGCGCCGCGGCGGCGCTCGCGGCGGCGACCGAGATCGCGTCGGAGTCCGCCGAGTTCGATCACTGGCGGCTGGAACTGCGCGACCGGCAGTCGGCCCTGTCCCGCCGGTTCCGCGACCACCTCGACGCGACCCGGGGCGCGCTGCTGGAACGTCTGCAGGGCGAGCTGCGCGCGGCTGACGACCCGCGCGGGTGGTGGCGCAAGGAACTGCCCGAGCAGCTGCGTACGGAGATGGCCCGGCTCGCCGGCGACTTCGGGGTGACGCTGCACCGCTCGGTCGAGGCCGACCTCAACTGGCTGGACGGCAACGTGTTCCGGCACACCGGCGAGCATCTGACGCTCGTGGGTGACGACGGGTCTCCGTTGACGGTGGTCTCCCCGACGACGAGCACGTCCGGGCTGGCCGACCTGCGCCAGCGCAGGATGCTGCTGCGCTTCGGCCCGGCGGGTGTCGCGCTGGTCGGGGCGATCATCGCGCCCGGGGTGGGCCTGCCGTTCGCGGTCGGCGCCGGCATCGCGGGTGCGCTGGTCGGCGAGGCGCTGTGGCGCAACATGGTCGACGCGCAGCGTCGGCGGGTCGCCGCACAACTGTCCGAGCTGGTCGACAACGCCGTCGAGGAGTTCGCGAGCGAGGCGGGCGGCCGGATGGCCGACCTGTACGACCGGATGGCCGACGAGGCGCTGCGGCTGCGGGATGTGTTCCGGGCGCGGCGCCGGGCGCAGGCGCAGCCGCCCGTCGAGGTGTCCGAGCCCCACTGGGCCGGGCTGGCCAAGCGGGCAGAGGAGTTGGAGCGAGAGATCTCCGCCGGTGTGGGACCGATCGCGGGGACACCGGAACCGAAGGGAGCGGGTCGATGAGGTCACAGGGGCACGAAACCGGTCTGGACGGGTTCACCGAACTGCGGGGCCGCCTCATCGGCCTGATCGGTGAGGCCGAACGGATCGCGCGTGAGCTGGACAGCAGCGTGCACGCGCAGAACCTGGTGGAGCTGCGCGAGCGGGTGGAGAGCGGCGGCTTCACGGTCCTGATCGCAGGAGAGTTCAACGCCGGCAAGAGCACGACGATCAACGCGATCCTCGGCCAGGACCTGCTCCCGTCGAAGATCACGCCGACCACGGCCGTGCTCACCGTCATCCGGTGGGGCGAGCAGAAACGCGCCTGCCTGTACGCCTACGACCCGCAGAGCCCGACCGGGCTGGCCGAGACGGCCAACGGCGTGAAGATCGAGGAGCTGCGCCACTACATCACGATCGACAACGACCACCGCGAGGAGTACAACCAGTGGGGGCTGGCGCAGATCGACTGGCCGCTGCCGCTGTGCCGCAACAGTGTGCAGCTGGTCGACTCCCCCGGGCTCAACGACGACACGCGCCGCAACGACATCACCAACGACTACCTGCGCCGGGCCGACGCGGTGGTCTATCTGCTCGACGCCCTGGCGCTGTTCAAGATGAACGAGCGTGAACTGCTCAAGCTCTATATCGACAGCCAGGGCAGCAGCCACATGTTCTTCGTCGCCAACAAGATCAACATGGTACGGGAGGCCGAACGCGAGGAGGTGAAGGCCTTCGCCCGCGGCATCCTGCACAACGACCTCGGCGCGACCGAGCACCGGCTGTTCTTCATCAACGCCCTCGGCGCGATGGACGCGCGCATCGGCGACGACTCGAAGGCGCTGGCCGCCTCGGGCCTGCCAGAGTTCGAGCAGGAGCTCGAACGCTTCCTGGCCTCCCGCCGCGCCGCCATCAAGATCGTTCCACCGGCGACGCTGCTGCGCCAGATCGCCGGGGAGCTCATCGCCAGCATCGAGGAGAAGACCCAGATGCTGGTCGGCGGCATCGACCGGCTCCGGGAGAACTCCGAACGCGCCCGGCAGCCGATGATCGCCCTGGAGAAGGACCGCAAGACGATCGTCAAGACCCTCACCTACCTGCTGGACAAGATCCGCGAGGACGTCGAGGTCTCCGCCCGCGACATGCTGCGAACCGCCGCCAACAACTACCCCGCCTGGGCACAGGGCCTGGACCGCAAGCACCACGTCGGGATGAACCCGATCGGGCTGCAGAAACGATCCGAAGCCGCCGCGAAGGAGATCGCCGAAGGGCTCGAGGCTCGACTGCGCTCCCACGTGGCGGCCTGGTCGGCGACCGAGCGCCAGCGCATCGTCGACGAGGGCACCAAGCGCATGGAGGACGAGCTCGACGGCACCCTGCACGAGTTCCTCGACCGAGTCGAAATGCTGCGCCAGACCTTCAGCCCTCAGCTCGCGGTCACCCCCAAGGGCGGCGAACCAGCGTCGGGCCTGCAGCGCACGCTCGCCGGCACGGTCGGCTACCTGGTCGCCCCGGGTGTCGCGATGCACGGCGCCCGGTTCGGCTTCAAGGGCATGGGCCGGGCGATCGTGCCGCAACTCGGGGTGGCCATCGTCGCCGGCGCGCTGGGCTTCGGGCCGCTGGGAATCTTCGCGCTGCTGGTGGCGGCGGGCGTGATCCAGCTGTTCGTCGGCAAGGACAAAACCGAGTCGCAGTTCACCTCCGACGTCGCCGGAGTGATCGCGCAGGAGTCGCGCAACAGCGCCACCGACCACGCCCGCAAGCTGGCCGCCGAGGTGCACGCCGCGCTGGAACCGGTGCAGGTGGCCGTCGACGAGGCCCTCGGACAGCAGCTCGACCGGCTGCGCGAGGACGTGGAGGCCGTCATGCGCGACCTGTCGGCCGGAACCGCGCAGGCCGAGGCCACCCGGGTCCGGCTGGCCGCCAACGAGGCGGCGCTGAGCACGGTCGTATACGGCTCGGCCGACATCATCAAGCAGTTCCCCCACGAGGAGCAATAGGCAATTGGCGCGACTACGCCCAGCCGTGCCCCGGGCAGCCCGACGCGGCCGCGGCCTCTTCATGAGTTCCGGCCGGCGTCGTGTCGGGCCCGCCCGTGGGCCGGCGGGTGGTCACACCATGGGCTGGCCGATGGTGACGGGGCGTATCACGCCTCGGCCGCAATACGGGCTCCGACACCCGAACGTGTCCTATCTGGAGTTGTCTGTCGTTGATACGTTCAGTGACGGGTTCGCATCTGTCGTGGCGCTGAGCTGGGCGCCTGTGACCGCTCGACGAATTGGGGTGCCGTGGGCGTCGAGGAACGCATAGAACGGCTGTGCCGCCGCAACGCCACCGGAGAGCTGAGGGCGTTCGTCGCCAGGGCCGGCGCCGGGCCGGCGCTGGAGCACGTGCTCGACGCCATCCGCGCCGGTGCAGACTCCGCGACCATCGAGGCAGGACTCGACGTCCTGGAGGAGGCCATGGTCGACGCCGGGCTCGACGGGTTGACCGACTCGGTCCGCGCGTTCGTCCCGCCGATCCCGACGTCCGGCCACGCGATCATCTTCACCTGGGTGTGCCCGCAACGCTCCTGCAGCCGGGTCGAGATCGCCACAACCGGTGCGGAGACCGCACCCGCCTGCGCCATCAGCGGGCAACCGCTCGAGCAGCTCCAGCTGCGCGCATGACCGAGTTCCTGACCGAGTTCGGCGGTCGGCTGGCCGACCGGTGGGCCACACTCATCGTGCTGCCGGGCCTGTTGTTCGTGGCGGCGGCGACCGCGGCGTACCGGCTCGGGCACCGGAGCGCCCTCGACACCGCCGCCCTGTTCGCCTGGCTCACCGACGTCACCACGAAACCCGCCAGCCGCAACACCGGCGCGATCCTACTCGTCGTGGCGGCAGTCCTCGCCGCGGCGATCGCCGCCGGGCTGCTTGCGGGCGCGGTCGGTCGCCTGTTGGAGACGGTGTGGCTGACGCCCGGCCGCCGGCGGCCGGCCCGGCTGCTGCTGGCCTGGCGGCGGCGGCGGTGGGCGGCCGCCGACGCCGCGGTCACCGCAGCGGCCGTCGCCGCTGCCCGCGCCACGGTGCGGTCGGGCGGACCGGCCGACACGACCGGCCTGGGTGCCGCGCTGGCCCGCCGCGAGGCGATCTGCCTGGTCGAACCGGACCGGCCGACCTGGGTGGCCGACCGGTTCCGTGCCGCCGACCTGCGCGTGCTGCGCACCTACGAGCTGGACCTGGGCTCGGCCTGGCCACGTCTGTGGACGCTCGCACCGCAGCAACTGCGAGATGACATCACCGCGGCCCAGGAGTCCTACGCCGACGCCGCGCGCCTGCACGGCTGGGGTGTGCTCTACCTGGCCCTGGCCGCCTGGTGGTGGCCCGCCGCCGTGATCGCGGCGTGCGTGGTGTGTGTCGGCTCCTTCAAGCTCCGCGCAGCCGCGGGCGTCCTGGCCGAACTCGTCGAGACCACCGTCGACCTCTACGGTCGCGACCTTGCCCAGCAACTGGGCATCGAGCACGACGGCCCGTTCACCGCGCAGGTCGGCCAGCTCATCACCCTGCGCCTACGCAAAGACCATCCCGCCTCGCCCCCGGCGACCGAGCCATGAGCACCACCGCGGAGTCCGTCGCGGACGAGGAGACAGGCCGAGCCGAACAGCGGCCCGACGACGCCCCCGCCGACGCCGGCCCCCGGCCGATCCGGCAGAGCAGCCGCGCCGAGGCGGCGCTCGCGCAGCTGGAGCACGCCATCCCGCCGGAGTCCACGGACGCGCTGGCCATCGCCGGGCGCGGAGAAACGCACCGGCAGGCCGGTCGCCACGAGCGGGCCCTTGCCGACTTCGACCGGGCGATCGCGCTCGATCCCAACGACACCTGGATCCTGGGCTGCCGCGCCCAGACCTATGCCCTGATGGGACGATACGCCGAAGCGGTCGCCGACTTCGGCAGGGTCCTCGCCGCCGACCCCGATGACGCGTGGGCGCTCATCCGCTGTGCTGAGGCCAATACGCAGCTGCGACGCCTGGACGAGGCGCTGGCGGAACTCAACCGGGCCGCCGCGTTGAATCCGCGCGACCGGGAGGTCTTCAGCCGCCGCGCCGAGGTCCACCGGCTCGCCGGACGATTCCACGAGGCGCTGGCCGACTTCGACCGGGCCATCGAACTCGTCCCCTCATACTCATGGGCGCTGGGCAACCGAGGCCAGACCTACCACTCCCTCGGCCGGTACACCGAAGCGCTCGCCGACTTCGACCGGGCGATACAGATCGCGCCGACCAGGGAGTGGGTCATCGCTGCGCGGGGCGAGACGCAAGCGCTGCTCGACGAGCCAGACGCGGCAGTGATCGACTTCTGCCGGGCCCTGGCGATGCGGCCCGACTACAGTTGGGCGCTGGCCCGCCGCGGTGACGTCCACCGCAAACGCGGCCGCCATCACGAGGCCCTGGCCGACTTCGACCGGGCCATCGAACTCGGCCCGGACCTGGCGTGGGTCCACTCCAGCCGCGGCCAGTCCCGCGCCGCCCTCGGCCGGCACACCGACGCGATCGCCGACTACGACCGGTCCCTGCAACTTCGGCCTGACCACGCATTGGCGCTGGCCCATCGCGGCGAGGCGTACCGGCTCGCCGGGCGGCACCACGAAGCCCTCGCCGACTTCGACCACTACCTCACGCTGCAGCCCGACGTCGCCTGGGTCATCGGCAGCCGCGGCCAATCCCACCACGCCCTGCGGGACTACCCCCAAGCCCTCGCCGACTACGACCGCTCACTGACCCTGCAACCCGACGTCGCCTGGGTCCTGGCCGCGCGCGGCGACACCCTCACCTCCCTCGGTCGGTACCCCGACGCCGTCGCCGACCTCGACCGGGCGCTGGAACTGCGTCCCGGGCACGCCTGGACGCTGGGGCTGCGCGGTAACGCACACTGGCTGGGCGGACGCCACACCGAAGCCCTCGCCGACCTCGACCGTGCGCTCTCCCTGGAGCCCACCGTCGTCTGGTTTCTCGGCGTGCGCTCCCAGACCTACCTCGCGTTGCAGCGCCTGCCCGAAGCGCTGGCCGATGTCGAGGAAGCGCAGCGGCTGTCCCCGGACACCCGATGGATCCTGCCCACCCTCGGCGAGACCCTGGTCCGCCTAGGCCGCCACGCCGACGCGCTGCCTCTCCTTGACCAGGTGCTACTGGAGTACCCCGACGCAGCTGGGGTGACAGGGCTGCGCGGAGAGGCACTGCGCATGACCGGCCGGCCCGCAGAGGCGCTCGCCGACCTCGATCGTGCGGTATCACTCGGTTTCACCACCCCCTGGATCTTCTACTCCCGCGGTCAAGCCCACCGCAGACTCGACCGCCTCGACGCGGCGCTGGCCGATTTCGACCGGGCGATCGTCCTCGATCCGCAGCTGATGGACGCCCGGCAGACCCGCGGCCGGCTGCACCTGTGGCTGGAGCACAACGCCGAGGCGCTGGCCGACTTCGAGCACTTGCTGGAACTGCAGCCGACCGAGCAGTGGTACCGGTTCGACCGGGCACGGACACGGCTGGCGAACGGGCTGGGCCGCGACGCGATGGCCGAATTCGACGCCTTGGTAGCGGCCGATCCCACGGTGCCCGAGTTCCACCTCGGACGGATCATGGCACTGGGTTGCCTGGGCGACCTCGCAGCCGCAGCCGCGGCGGCACGGGCGACCGACGCGATGTTTCGCGACCTGGCCGAAGACGATCCGCCCTGGTCGATGCTTGGCCGGCTCGTCTGCGCCGCCGTCCTGGGCGACCAGGCCGAGACCACCCGCATCGCCGCGGAGCTGCCAGCCGGACCGCCGACGCCCGACGAACTGCAGTGGATGATCGTCAGCCTGCGCCCGCTGGGCCGGACTGCCGAACTGCCGGCGGTACCCGACCTTATCGACCTGTTACAGAACATGCTCGGCTGACGAAGCGGGGGCGCAGGGGTGAACTCGATGGCACCGGAGGACCGCGCCGAGGCAGCAGCCGCACGCCTGGCACCGCAATTGCGCGAGCGGCTGCATACCTGGCTGGCAGACGACCCGTACATGGTCGGCCTGGCCGAGGTCCCCCTGCTTCGCGCGCACCTGTACGAATCGGTCGCACAGTCCGAGGCGCTGCCGCAGACGTCCAGCGACGCCTACCACCTCGCCATGCGGCGAGCAATCGACGAGCAGCACGGATTCACCGACGCCGCAGCCACCGACCGGGCCGTGGACCTGCTCGCCGCGGTGGCGACGGGCTTCGCGACCCAGCCGGAGGGCTGGGCGGACGCACTGACGGCCAAACAGATCACGGCCGTGCTCCAGGATGAGCAGGCGTCGGCGGACCAGGCCCGGCTCGAACCGCTGCTGGCCCAGGACCCGCAGCCGTCCGACGCAGTGCCGTGTTACACGCTGCCGCACCGCGCCGTCGCCGAGGTCCTGGTAGCCCACCACCTCGCCGGCCTGCCCCGTGACCGCTGGCTGGCGTTCGTCGACCGCCACCTGTGGTTCGACCCGGACTGGGGCCCCGTGCTGAACCTGCTCGGCGCCGCCTTCGGACGGCGCGGCCGATGGCCGGAGGCGGCCGCTCTTCTCACGCACCTGCTCGACCGCCCCGCCGACGCGGGGCACCAGGCCGTGTTCCGGGCCGCCCGGGTGCTGATCAAGCTCTCCGCGGCGGCGGCCGAGATCCCTGCGGCCCTGGTCACAGCGGTCGCCGACCGGATGGACGGCATGCTGGATTCGGTCGCCGACCATGCAGAGCTGGCACAGCTACTGTACTGGGAGGCCGCGAACCTGCCCGAGCAGGTGATCGACATGCTGCTCAGTCGACTGGCCGCCGGGCGGGGCTACCTGCCCGCCGCGATCCTGGCCCGCAGCGCCGATCCCCGCGCGACCGGCGCGCTCGTCACACGGCTCAACGGCACCTCGGACGCCGCCGACGACGCGTTCGCGGCGCTGCGCGGCACCGACGACGAGGTACAGCTTGATGCGCTGATGGCGAGTTTCGACGATCCGGACTTGATCGGCCAGGCTGCAGCCGGCCTGCGGCACTGCGCCTCGCCCCGGGTGGCCCGCAGGATGCTCGACCGATGCGGGCACCCCGACCCGGTGGTTCGCCTGCACGCTTTGGTCGCCCTGGGCGGCCGGAACGAGCCGGAGGTGCTGGACGCCGCGTTGCGGCTGGCCGAGGACCCGCATCCGGACGTGCGTATCGCTGCCATGTGCTGCCTGGCCCGCCGCCACGAGGCCAACGCCACGGACGCGCTCGTGCGCCACCTGCACGACGAGGACCGGTTCGTGCGGGTGGTCGCCCGCGCCATGGCGTTCCAGCCGGACCGGTTCACACCTCGACAACTGCGCGACTATTCCCTCGACCCGGACGCCGGCCTGCGGATGCACGCCTTGAGCGTGTATCCGGCCGAGGACCTCGCCCCCGACGACAAGCTGCCTGCCGCCGAACCAGACCGGCCAGACGAGTCGGCCGAAGCCGAACCCGACGTCGGCCTTGACGCCGAAACTGCGCAGGAGTCCGCTGACCTGAGCGAACCGGAGGCGACGCCCGCCAACCTGATCTCACCATCGACTTCGCCAGACGCGGCGGTCCCTGCCCAAGCGGCAGAGAAGCCGGCGCAGTCGACTGACCTGCAGCAGTTGCTGCACCTCTGCGACCTGGCCGACCTGCCCGCGCAGCCAGGTCTGGCCGAGGCGTACCGGACGGCGATCACCCTGGCCGGCAACATCTACCGAGCACTGCCGGATGCCGAACGCAGCCGCGTGCGGCAGGCGCTGGCGCACCTGGCCGAGGCCGTCGACGCCATGACCGATCCCGTCCCCGATCCCGCGGAACCCGCTCCAGCGCGGCTGCCCGCAGGAGAGGTACTGGTCGAATTGGCCGGGCCGAACGCCGCCGATGACCTGTTCTGGCAGTACCTGCTGCTGGATGCCCGCGGCAGCTGGTGCCTGGGCCTGGTCCGCGGCACCGACCTGTCCCACTGGGCCACCGACTTCGGCGAACTCATCGAAACCGGATACGGGCTGCCGGACCCCGACGTCGCCGAACGGGTGCGCCGTCACTACGGCCAGGTGGCGGCACCCGGTGCCACGGATGGGCAGGTCGCTTTGGCGTACGCCGTCGCGCAACGGCCGGGATGGCACGTTCCGGCCCCTTGGGCGCAATACCGGCCCGCACAGGCGGAGCTGGAACCGGCCGCACATCGCGCGTCTCATCTGGAGCTCACCCGCCGCGCCGGGGAACTCATCGACCTCTACGACCAGAGCGGCGACCTGACCAAACTGAAGCAGGCAGTTGAACTGCGGCGGCAGGCTGCCGCAGCGACACCGCCCCGTCACCCCCGTGCGGGCACACGCCACCTCGATCTGAGCAACAGCCTGACACGCCTGTTCGACCGGGAGGCGGACCTGGCGCTGCTGCACGAAGCTATCGCCGCCGACCGCGCCGCCGTCGCGGCCACTCCCACCACGGACCCCGATCACGCCGTCGGTCAGGACTACCTCGCCTGGGACCTGATGGTGCTGAGCCGGGAGACCACGGATACGACAGTCGTGCCGGAGGTGGTCCAGGCACGTCGAGCGGCCCTGGCCGCGACCCCGGCGGAGGACCTCCAGCACCCGCAGCGGCGTCGCAACCTCGCGGACGCGCTGCTGTGGGCCTTCGAGCACACCAACGACCTGGCCGACGGCTGGGAATCCGCCACGATCCTGCGCGAACTCGTGGCCGCCGGGTCCGACGACGACGCCGAGCAGCGTGAACGGACGCACGTGCTCGGCGCGATGCTCACGACCCTGTTCAACCGGACCGGTGACCTGGAGACCCTGGCTTCTGCCATCGACAACCTGCGGACGGCTGCGGACCTGGCGCCTCCAGACTCCCCGGACCGGGGACGATACCTGACCGGCCTGGGGACCGCGCTGCGGCTGCGTGCCGAGCGCCAGGGCGACCTGGCATCGCTGCATGAGGCGGCGGCGGTCGGCCGTGCCGGGGCGAGCATCGACTCTCCGTTGCGAGCGCTGGTGCTGACGGACCTGTCCACGATCCTGGTCTCGCTCTACGACAAGACCTGGGACATGGCGGTCCTCCAGGAGGCGGTGGAAGCCGGCCGGGCGGCGCTGGCGGCCACCCGGGACGGCACGTACGACCAGGTCCTGGTCCTGGTGAATCTCAGCCTGGTGCTGCGGATCCTGTACACCCGCACCGGTGACGAGTCATCTCAACGCGAGGCGGTCGACGCCGCGCGACGTGCGGCTGCACTGCTGCCGCCGGAACACCCCCACCTTGCCCAAGTCCGATACAACCTCGCCCTGGGGTTGCTCGGCCTGCATCGCGCCACCGGTGACGACGACATGCTGCACGAGGCTGTCCAACACGGCCGTGCCGTGGTCGACTCAGCCGGCCCGGACCACGGCCACCGGGCGATGCAACTGCACCTACTCTCCTCGATCCTGCGCAGGTTGCACCTGCATACCGGCGATGTCGCGTCGCTGCACGAGGCAGTGGAAACCGCTCGCAGCGCGGTGGCCGCAACACCGCAGGGACACGGCCAGCTCGCCGCGCACCTGGACAACCTGAGCCTGTGCCTGCTCAACCTGTACCACGTGACCGGAGATCGCGGCACCCTGCACGACGCCGTGGCGGTCAGCCGCAGCGTCACCGCGGCCGTGGCCGACGGCGACGCCAACCGGATGCACTACCTGGTCAGTTTCAGCAACAGCCTGCACAACCTCTACATTCAGACGGCCGAGCCTGATCTGCTCCGCGAGGCGGTCTCGGCGGCGCGTGCCGCCCTGTCGACGATCCCACCCGACCACCCCCTGCGGCACCGGGCGCTGGCGGTGTTGAGCACCGCCCTACGGCAGCTGTCCGAGGCCACCGGCGGCCGGGACGCCCTGGACGAGGCGGTCGCCGTCGCGCGACAGGTGCTGTCGGCCGCCGGGCCGACACGGGCGGACCGGCTGACGGGGCTGGAAAGCCTCGGCAACGCCCTGACCTCCCTCTACCGGTGGAACGATGATCCGGACACCGCTCGCGAAGCCGTCCACATCTGGCGTACCGCCGTCAGGTCGGCGCCGACCGACCACCGCAGCCTCCGCGGATACCAGGGCAGCCTCGCATCCATGCTGGCCTTGTACGCCAAGCGCACCGGCGACGCGGCCGCGCTCGCCGAGGGAACCGACCTGTACCGCACCATCGCCGCCGAACTGCCCGAGGTGCACCCCCATCGCGCGCCGTACCTGTCCGACCTGGCAGACAGCCTGTTCCTGGCGTACGAGTGGCATGGTGACCGGACCGCACTGCGGCAGGCGCAAGACGCATACCGCCAGGCCGCGGCGTCGCCGTCGGCGGGGATACGCCTGCGGATCCTCAACGAGCGGAGCAAGGCCCGCGCGGACGCCGCGAGCGGCGACCACGAGACGGCTCTCGCCTCGATCGAACGCGCGCTGGAGCTGCTGCCGCTACTGGCCTCCCGCCATCTGGCACGGGCCGACCGTGCGCACCGCCTCGGCCAGGTGGCCGGTGTGGCCGCGCAGGCTGCCGCCGTCGCAGTGGCCGCCGGACGACCCGATCGCGCGGTGGAGCTGCTGGAACAGGCCCGCGGGCAACTGCTCGCGGAGGCCATGGGCAACTCGGAGGATCTGCGGCGGCTGCGCAGTTCGCTGCCGGAGTTGGCCGACCGATTCACGCGCACACGCGCGCGGCTGGCTGCCGTGGAGACCGACCCGGATACACCCGCCGGCTCCGGCCAGGCGGCTGCCCCGGCGGTCGAGACCGCGGCGCTGCGCCGGGCAGCCGCCGACGAACTGCAGGCACTGCTCGCGCGCATCCGCGCCGAGCCCGGATTCGCCGGATTCCTCGCCCCCGCGCCGGTCGAACAGCTGCGGCTGCACGCGGGCGAAGGCCCCATCGTGATGGTCACCACCGATCCGCTGCGATGCGACGCACTGATCCTGACCGCCGATCCGCACCGTCCCGTCCTGCATGTGCCCCTGCCCGACCTGACCCACGAGGATGTGCTGAACAAAGCCGCACGCTTCCGCGGGGCGCTGGCGGCGGTCCACGATGACCGGCACAGCATCTCCACGCAGGCACGCGCCCAGCAGACGGTGCGCGACATTCTCGCCTGGTTGTGGGACACCACCACCGCCCCGGTCCTGACGGCCCTGGGCCACACCCGGACATCGCCCGACGATTCGTGGCCGCGGGTGTGGTGGTGTCCGGTAGGTGTCCTGGCCCACCTACCTCTGCACGCCGCCGGGTACCACGACGACGTCAGAGCCGGCGCGGCCGAGCCCCGGACAGTGCTTGACCGCGTGGTGTCGTCATACACCGCCACCATCCACGCACTGGCCCACGCGCGGCAGCGGCCCAGCGGCGCAGCAGCAGACCGGCCGGCGCTGATCGTGTCGATGCCGCAGACGCCGGGGGCCCCGGACCTGCCGGGCGCCGCCCGGGAGACGGACCTGATCGCCTCACTGCTGCCGGGGGCCCGAATCCTGCAGGGCGCCGAAGCCACCCGCGACGCGGTGGTGTCCGCGCTCGGCCAACACCCGATGGCGCACTTCGCCTGCCACGGCAGTACCGACTGGAACGCCCCCGACCACAGCCGCCTGTACCTGCACGATCACGCGGACCATCCGCTGACCGTCGCCGCGCTGTCACGTCTGCGGTTACCCGACGCGGACCTGGCCTACCTGTCCGCGTGCGAGACCACCGAGACGCAACTCCGGCTCGCCGACGAGGCGATCCACATCACCGCGGCATTCCAGGTGGCCGGGTACCGAAGCGTCGTCGGAACGCTGTGGCAGGTCAGCGACCAGGCGTCGACAACCCTCGCAAGCCACTTCTACACGAACCTGACCGAGGGCGCGCCCAGCGCGCAGGCACTGCACCACGCCACCCGGGAGCTGCGCCGTCGCTCGCTTCGCGCACCCTCCCGATGGGCGGCGTACATCCACACCGGGATCTGACCCGCTCAGCCGGATCCGGTGCCACGGCCACGGCTCCCCCGGCACAGACCGCCAGTCCCGCGCCCTGGCCTCAGCACGCCGCGCCGAGGACCGGAGTGAAGTCACCGTCCCCTCGGTCCGGCCTTTCACGAATCCGCCGCATGCCCCTCGTCGAGCGCGGCCAGTTTACCCTGGACCATCGCCGCGTCCGGGTGCCGCAACTCGTCGAAGATCGCCGACGCGGCCAGATATGTGCTTCGAGCCGTTGCCGGATCACCCGCGGCCACATGCGCGTCGGCGAGGTTGACCAGCGTCGTCGCTTCGTCGAACCGGTCGCCGAGGTCCCGGAAGATGTCGATGGCCTGCCGGTAGCCGGCGTACGCATCCTCGTATCGACCCAGGCTGCGCTGGATGTAACCGAGGCTGTCCCACACGTCCGCCTGCCCGTGCCGGTGATCGAGCTGCAGATGGATGTCGAGCGACTGCCGACAGTACGTCAACGCCTGCTCGAACTCGCCCAACTGCGCATGGTCCCATCCGACGGCATTGAGCGCGTCAGCCTGCCCGGCCAGATGCCCCTCCGCGCGATACAGGCTCAGCGCCGCAAGACTGTGCGTGAGCCCCTTCGCGTGCTCGCCCTGCCGGTCCAGGACGATGCCGATGTTGAGGTGGGTGCGCGCCTGCCCCACCTGGTCACCGCGCTCGCGGAACAGGTCCAGCGCCTGGCCGAGATGACGATGCGCGTCGGCGAAGCGCCCCATCCGGACGTACGCGTGCCCCAGCGAGCGGTGCCCGATCGCCTGCCACGGCCAGTCGGTGTCCTGCGGCGCGATGTGCAACGTCGCGTGGATCGCCGCGGCCCGCTCATCCCAGTAGCCGGCCATGTCCAGGAAACCCGAGATGGCCCATGCGATCCGCCACGCGAATTCGTCGGCACGCGCGTGCACGGCGCGCTGGATCGACGCGACGAGCGCGGGCCGTTCCGTGGCGAACCACTTCACCGCCTCGCGATGGTCGGCGACGGTCTCGACGGTCACCCCGTCGCGGGGCTGGCCGATCGGGATCGGCACCCGGTACGGGTCCAGCGCGACCGATGCCGCGTTCGCCGTCTGGAGGTAGTGGTCGAGCACCCGCAGCAGCGCCTCGTACCGCTGCTGCTCGGTGTCTGTCTGCTGTGCCTGCTCGGCGCTGTAGGCCCGCAGGAGGTCGTGGAACGCGAAGCGGTCCCCGGCCGACTCGGTGATCATGTGGGTGGCGTGCAGCTCGCTCAGCAGCCGGCGCGTGTGCGCAATCGGCAGGCCCCCGGCCGCGGCCGCCGCCGCCACCGACACCTCCGGGCCTGGATGGACGCTCAGCAGCCGAAACAACCGGGCAGCCGCGCCGGTGAGGGTGCGGTAGCTCCACGAGAACACCGCCCGCACATCGGTCATCGGATCGTTGAGGGCGAATGCGTCCAGTTCGGAGCGGGTGTTGGCCAACTCCAGCGCGAGCGCCCGCATCGGCGTGTCCGGACGCCGCGCCGCGCGGGCCGCCATGACGGACAGCGCCAGCGGCAGCCGGGCGCACCGCTCGATCACCTCGTCGGTCGCGGACGGGTCGCTGTGCGCCCGTTGCGCCCCGAGCCGCTGTTCCAGGAGCTGCCAGCCTTCCTGTGGGGTCAGCACGTCCAGCGGTAGCGGGCGAGCGCCCTCGGCGACGATCAGGCCGGTCAGGTCGTCGCGGCTGGTGACCACCACGTGGCTGCCGGGCGAGCTGGGCAGCAGCGGACGCACCTGCTCGGCGTCGCGGGCGTTGTCGAGCACGATCAGCATGCGTCGTCGGGACAGCAGGCTGCGGTAGAGCCCGACCTGGGCGTCGAGCCCGTGCGGCACCTGTTGCCCGTTGGGCTGCAGCGCGGCGAGGAACCCGCGCAGCACCTCCTGTGGTGTGCGGGGTGTGCCGGAGGGGTCGAATCCGCGCAGGTTGGCGTGCAGCTGTCCGTCCGGGAACCATGGCGCGACGCGATGTGCCCAGCGGATGGCCAGGGCCGTCTTGCCCACTCCGGCCGCACCGCCGATCACCGTGATGACCGTCGGTGAGTTCGCGTCGCCCAGCCGGCTGTCCATGGCGGCCAGGGCCTTGTCCCGGCCCACGAAGCCGGCGTGGTCCGTCGGCAGCTGACGAGGCACGATCACCTGCGGCGCGGGTGTCGCCGCAGGCACTGTGGACGGCACAGCACCGAGGAGCTTCACATGGATCTCGCGCAGCTGCGGACCTGGATCGGCGCCCAGCTCCTCGGCCAGACGCCGCCGGATCGTCTCGTACTGCTCCAGCGCCTCGGCGCGGCGGCCCGCTGCGTCGAGTGTGTCCAGGAGCCTGGCCCACAACGATTCCCGCAACGGGTGCCTGGCGATCAGATCACGCAGCTCACTGACGAGCCCGTCGTGGCGGCCGGCGGCCAGGTCCAGGTCGATGCGGCGTTCGGCCGCGCCCAGATAGCGCTCGACCAGGCGCGGGGTCTCCGTCTCGGCGAGCCAGACCGAGCGCATACCCTCGAACGGGTCGCCGCGCCACAGCGCGAGGGCGTCGGTGAGCGTTCGTGACTCGGTGCCGCGGTCCGGGGCGGACGCGGCAAGGTCGACCAGCTCCAGGAACCGCAGCGCGTCGACCTGCTCGGGCGGAATCCGCAACAGGTAGCCGACGGCCGTGGTCTCGACGAACTGCGCACCGATCAGCTGGCGCAGGCGCGTCATGTTCGTCTGCACGCTTGCCCGCGGATTGCCGGGCAGGTCATCGCCCCACACCGCCGTCGCCAGACGCTCGGCCGACACGACGGATCCAGCTGACATCGCCAGCACCGCGAACAGGCCGCTCGGCCTGCCGGTCAGGCGGACGGGCACCCCGTCGACCGAGACTTCCAGCGGACCGAGTAACCGCGCCTGCAACCGCACGCGGACAGCGTGCCATGTGACGGCGACAAATGCCCCGGACGGTGAGGCAGCCCACGTCACGAGGGTGACGCGGGCTGCCTCCGTCCATCATGGAGTGATCGTCATGTCACCCGACGGGCTGAATGTCACGGTGCCGTTGGGGTGAGCGACGTGGACGGTTTCGTCGATACTCCTGATCCGGGTGGACGTGCCGTAGACGGTGCCGTTGATGACGTTGGTGACGTTGAGGTTGCCGGAGACGCGGCCGATCGCGCCGATCTGCAGAACCGTGCCGTACACGTCGCCGTTGATGATGTTGATGACGTTGAGGTTGCCGTTGTGGCGGCCGACCGAGCCGATCTGCACGACCGTGCCGTAGACGTCGCCGTCGACGAGGTTGACGACGGTGTCGTCGCCGATGCTGGGGGCGCCGAGTCTGGTCGTTGCGCTCAACGATCTCGCTGCGACCATGCCGGCGCCGCCGACGAGCACCCCGGCTGCCCCGACGGCGCACTGCCCCCAGCTCCCGCCGCCGAAGGCGGCGTCACCGCATGACACGGCGGCCGAGACGGCACTCATCGCCAGTCCGATGACACCGCATACGGGGCAGAATATTCCGGCGATGCTCAGCGCACCGGCCACGTACCCGAACGCCGAGCTGGTGGCTACCGACTTGGCCACGCGGCCGGCTCGGCACCAGAAGCTGGCCTTGCACGATTCCTCCTGCTGGCGGGCTTGCTCGGCGGCGCGTTGCTCCGCGGCGACGCGTTCGTTGATCTTCTCGCTTTCGGCGAAGACCGTCGGACGCTCGGCCGCGGTGTACTGGGGCTGGTTCCAGGCACTGGCGGTGTTGTTCTTGACCGAGTAGTACTCGCAGCTGTCGCAGAACGATGTCCGCTGGACCTCCGGGCTCCAGACGCTGGACTCGCCGTTCTTGTGGTGGTAGTAGTCGCAGCTGTCGCAGTACAGGCCGGTCGGGTCGCTGAACGTGACCGGGCTGTTGTTGCTGTACGTGTAGGCGTTCATCAGCTGGGGCTCGTTGCCCATCACCGGGTCCACGGAGATGAACCTGCCGAGGACGGGATCATATTCACGTGCGCCCAGGTGGACGAGCGCCGTGGTCGCATCCCGGGTGCCGCCCACGAAATCTTTCTCACCGGGCAGACTCGAGGAGGTGCCGCGGGTCCCGCCGAACGGTGTCCGCCGCTGCTGCCGGACCGCCATCGTGTCCGCGTCGACCGCCAACTGCGAGGTGCCCTGATGGTCGCCGAGCAGCCAGTACAGCTTGCCGCCGGTGCGCACGGCGACGGTCTTGCCCGCGTGCGCGTAGTACCGCGTCGGCGTCAACGTGCCCGCACTCCGGTTGAGCGTGAGCTCCTGCCCGTCGAGGTAGAGCGTGGTGCTCTGCGGTGTGCGCCGGATGAGCCGCGACCCGTTCGCGTCGTAGACGAAGCTCGTCGCCCCGGTCGCCGTCGTGATCGTGGAGACCCGGCCCTCGGCGTCCCACTGCAGCTCCTGGCCTGGCCGCACGGTCGTGTTGCCGGTCGCGTCGTACTCGTATGAACCCCCTGGGCTCACCGACTGCACCGCGTGCGGGCGGGGTGACCCGGCGGCCGGGTAGGTGTAGGTCGCGGCGCCCGCCTCGGTGGACGCCGTGAGCCGGTTGCCGGCCTTGTCATAGGTGAACGCCAGCCGGTAGGCCGCGGGCCCGCCGAGCGTGGTCGTGTCACATCCCTGCGCCGGAGTCCATGCCTCGGTCAGGCGTCGCAGGTAGTCGTAGCGGAAACACTGCGTGTCGGGGGTGCGGTTCAGCGGCGCGTCCACGATCGAGGTGATGTTGCCGGCCGGGTCGTAGGCGTAGCGCTGATCGGCCTGCATCGGCGCGGGTGCCTCCACATCGGCGATCGTCCGGTCCAGTCTGCGGGTGTGCGCGTCGTAGTAGTACGACTGCCATGCCCGTTTGGCGCCCTCGCCGAACTGCACGCGCGCCGTTTCGCCGAGCCGCGTGTAGAGGGTGTCGGTCACGTAGTGCAACGTCTGGCCGTCGAATCCGCCCCGGGTGATGGTCGGCATACCCAGCTCGGAGCGTTCATGGACCACCCCCTCCGCGGCCAACGAGCCGATGGCGGGCATGGTCTGCGAGGCGAGCACGCCGTCGTAGTCGTAGCGAAGCTCGGTGGTGTAGTTCCCGGCCAGGGTCTGCTCCTGCTCGGGGATCGTCACCGTCATCGACAAGGGTTTGCTGAGCTGGTTGTACGAGCCGACCGAGGTCTTGTACGCCGCCGACCCGACGTGGCGGATCGAGGTGGCGGGCAGGCCCTTGCCCCCGGGCGCGGTGTCGTAGGACCACGACGCGAGCGTGACGCCGGCCTGGGACAGGCTGGTCCGGCGGCCCAGCGCGTCGTAGCCGGTGTGCAGGGTGACCGCGCGGGCGTCGGTCGTGGCGGTCAGCCGCCGGGCGTTGTCGTAGGCCATGGTGACCACGCCCTTGTCCGGGTCCTCCGACCGGACCAGGTTGCCCCGCTGGTCGTAGGCGTAGCGCCACGTGTTGCCCATCGCGTCGACGATGGACGCCAGTTGACCGCTGTCGGTGTAGGTGTATCGCGTGACGTCGGGCGTGCTGCCCTGCTGGAGCTCGACGGTGCGGCCACGGGCGTCGCTGACCTTCACGAAGGGTGTGCCGCCCTGCGGCGGGGTGACGCGGACCCGGTCGCCGTCGTGCGCCTGGGTGGTGCGCCACTTCTCGACGCCGCCGCCGCGGAACGCCGACGCGGCGACCCGGCCGGCCCCGTCGAACGTCGTCATCGTCGCGCCGAGCTTGTCGACCTCGGATGCCACCCACAGCTTGTCGTCGAGCGCCGAGTTGTGGAAGTACGGTGAGCTGGCGAAGTACGCCCGGCCGTGCGAGTCGAAGCGGGTGTCGGTCAGCAGGCGGCCGCCGCCCGGGGCGGGTGTCTGCACCTGGCGCAGCCGCATCAGCGGGTCGTAGATCTCCTTCTTGGTCGTGTAGCCGCCGCGGGCGTTGATGGTGTCGGTGGTGATGACCGTTGGGCCGTTGTCGCGGATCAGGTAGCCGAACGTCATGCTCGCCGATTCGAGCTGCGAGCGTTTGCGGTTGGGCAGCCAGATCGCGGTCGCCCGGCCGAGCGCGTCGTACGTCGTCTCGGTGCGGCGCAGGTTCGCGTCGATCAGCAGCGTGGCCTGCCCCCAGGCGGGAGCGAACGTGGTGCTGGTGACGTGGCCCAGCGCGTTGGTCACCACGGTTTTGGTCATCGGCCCGCCGACCGCCGGGGTGTAGGCCGTGCGGGTCTCGTTGCCCAGCGCGTCCTTGCTGCTCGTGACGCGGCCGTGCACGTCGAAGGCGGCGGTCGCCGTCACGAGGTACCCCGACTCGGTGAGCTCCTCGGTGCGCGTGAGATCACCCGCCGTCGGCGCGGTGCCGACCGGCAGCCCGTCGTAGCCCCGGCGGGCGTCGGCGATCGTGTCGGTCGGCTCCTCGGAGCAGCGCACACCGACCGTCCATACCCGGTACGGCACCGAGATGATCCACTTGTCGTCGTTGCGGGCGTACGACGTGCGGGTGCACTGGTCGTCGTCGGACTTGCCCACGTCGCCGGCGTCGTCGACCTCGATCTCCTGGCCGCGGTCGTCGTATTTCGTAGCGACCCGGGTGGTGCGCCACTGGCCGCCGGTCAAGGCCACGTGCTCGGTGACCGTCCCGGGGCGCACCAGGTAGGACCTCACCGCGCCGCGTGTCGCGTTGGGGCCCTGCACGACCGGCACGGTGATCGCGGTCCGGACCGTCGCGCCGCCGACGCCGTTGAACGTCGCCGTCTCGAACTCGGTGCCCGCCAGCCAGTCGGAATCGGCGTACTCCCCGCCGCGCGAATCGGTCACCTTGATCGAGCGTTGCTGGCCGCCCGGCAGGCGGTCGCCGTCCATGCCACGGTAGAACCGCTGCTCGACCTCGCTGATCGGGCCCGCCGGGTCACTCTGGGCACCCTTGCGCACCCGCACCCGGCCGAAGCCGCGGAACTCGCCGTACGTCTTGCGGTCCTCGTTGCTGAACTCCGACGTCTCCCAGTGCCAGGCGGCGCCGTCGAGGTAGTCGTAGGCGGTGCGCTGCTCGCTCGTGCCGTCGTAGCGGTCGGACTCGACGATCTCGGCGACGACGTACTTGTGGAAGTACTCGGTGCGCTCGTTGCCGCCCGGGGGCGTCCATTTCACCGGGTAGCACCGCTTCGTGTTCGTCTCGGGGCTGCCGGGCATCGACACGCCCTCCACGCAGTCGGGGGCCGCGTAGACGACGGCGATGGTGCCGCCGGTCTCCGAGACGATGCCGGTGATCCGGTATCGGTTCAGTGGACCGACGCCGGTGGTGACGGCGACCCGGTTCGGTTTGGCGGTGCCCTCGAACGTCACGGCGGGCAGCGCCGCATTCCCGTCGACATGCCCGGCATGGACGATCGACTTCAGCCAGAGCCCGGCCTTCTCCCGGTCGCCCGGGTCGGGGAACGAGTGCTGCAGCGTCCACGAGTCCACGTCTGCCAGACCGCCAGCACCACGCACCCGGGTGACGATCTTGGTCAGGCGCTTGGTGTTCCAGAACGTCGGGGCGTAGTTGCCGACACACGTGGCACCGTCGCAGTTGCTCGTCCACGGCACGTCCGGCCAGTTGTCCGGCTTGCCGGGAGTGCAGTCACTGCCAGGCACACACCGGCCCGCGGTGGTGAACTCGACCTGCCCGCTGAGGGCCACCGAGCCGTCGGCCCGCAGACCGTAGTCGATGGTGCGCAGGTAACCGCCCCGGACGTAGCCGACCGCGTCGTCCTTGAGGTTCAGCCCGTACTTGTTGGTCTCGACGTCATAGCTGTAGATCATCATGTTGCCGCGGGCGTCCACGACCTTGTCGAGGTTCCACCGCCACGCCTGCGTGCACCGCGAGCTGTCGTACGTGCCGCCGTGGCACGGCTCCCCCACGTCGTCACCGAAGACCGGCACGGTCCAGGTCGACTTCGACTCCGGACGCGAGCCGTAGAAGTACTGCGTGCCGTCGGGGGTGATGATCCGCCAGTGCTCGCCGTCGTCGTCGCCGTTGGCCACACCGGTCAGCCGGTCGATCCGGGAGCCGTCGTCGCTCTTGGCCCGCCACCGCTGCCCCGACTCGTTGATCAACAGACCGGCCCGGCTCGCCGTCGCGTTGTCGTTGCGCCAGCACAGATCACCGGTCTTCGGCGGCACGGTGCCACCGGCGTCGTCGTCGGCACATCCGCCATAGGTCCGCTCGATGTAACCGGGCTCGAGACCCCAGCCGTCGCCGATCCAGGACGACTGGTTGTTGGTCGTGCTCGTACGGCCATCGACCGTGGAGGAGGAATAGGACAGGCTCAGGACGGGCTCCAGGCCGCCGGCTGCCGGCGGCACCCGCAGTGGATACGACCAGGTGAAGTCGCCCGTATGCGGTGACACGTCCCAACTGGCCGACGGCGACAGCGACGTGGCCGTCGCCGTGCCGCCTCCCCCCGGTGGCGCGGTGCTCGCGGGCTGGTCGCCGTACAGCTCCGACGCGGACGCCTGATCGGGTGGGCGTGGCGCGTCCACGGTCGGCGTGGTGATCGCGGTGGACGGGGTGTCGGGCAGGTCGACCGACGGGCCACCCGCCACAGCGGCCCGCGGCGCGACGACGGTGACGAGGGTGAGGACCATCAGGCCCGACAGTGCCGCGGCGATGAGGCGGTGAGCTCGTGGCAATCGCACGTTGCTATGCCCTTTCACGAGAAGACAGGGATCGGGTTGGGCGCGCCGAGGATCACGAATCCGAGCTGCCCGTCGACGGTGTAGCCGGCACAGGTGGGACTGAAGTCGACGAAGCGCTGCCCGTTGATCCGGCAGGAGAACAGAGGCCTGCTCTCCACCGCGGGCGGCGCCGTCGGCCAGATCTCGGCGATCGCGCCGACCACGGTCTTGCCACCGCAGGCGCCATCGGTGGACAGGAACTGGTCCGTGCCGTCGTAGCAGCTGATCAGCGGGACCGTGCCTGGTTGGCTGAGCAGCGGCACCCAGCCGGCCCCGCCCTCGAAGCGGTGGCCGTACGGCGCACCGTCGACGCCCTGCCAGTGGTCGCCGTCGGTGATCGACCGCCCCAGGTGGGCATACGCCAGGGTGTAGCCGAGCAGTTGCCCGTTGGCCGCGCCCGCACAGTCCGACCTGCGCGACTCGAACCGGTCTCGGCCGTCGTTGCAGCGGTAGATCGCCATCGTGGCCACGTTGGTCGGCTGGCGTGTGTAGGCCTTGCCGATCTCGCCGACCACCGTGGAACCCTCGCAGGCGGGGTCGGTCGAGGTGAAAGCGTCGTTGCCCGACGTGCAGGCATACAGCGAGCGGGTGTCCGGCCGGTCGCCGCTTACCAGCGTGCCGAGGGTGGCCTCGAAGTGGTAACCCGGCCGGGTCGCGGTGCTGCTCGACCCGCTGTAGTGGTCGCCGGCGGCGTTCACATATCGGCCCAGCTGCCCGCCTGCGGCGTCCGCCCAGCCCATGCGGGCGATGTCGGTCCCGTTCTGGATCCCCAGATAGGTGGTGACCTCATCGATCGTGCCGGGGAAGAACTCCGACGCCTGCCCGTTCACCTGAGAGCGGCCGACCGTGAACTTGCCGTTGCCGACCCACAGCGCCACGTTCTGCTTGGTGCCCACGAGTTGCCCGTCCACGTACAGGCGCAGTTGCCGGGCCGCGTAGTCGTAGACCCCGGTCACGTAGGTCCACTGGCCTACGACCGGCGGCTGCACCGACTGCGCGTACTCCACGCCCGACGCGTCGGCGTCCTGCAGGTGGTGGCCGAACACCCAGCGGTCGGGCCCCGGGCGGTACTGCAGGAAGAACGACGAGTTGCGGCTGCCGTCCTGACCGACGACGGTCGCGATCTGATCTTTTCGGGCCAGGTTGACCCAGGCGTTGACCGTGAAGCTGTCACGGGTGGAGATACCGAGCCAGGTGGTGGCCACCCGGCCCGACTGGCCGTCCAGGACCAGCCCCCGGCCCGAGAAGCCCTGGCCGTACGACACTCCTGAGGTGTGCGCCGTCGCGTGGTTGCCCCGCCACGACGAATCGTTGGGTGTGTCGCCGTTGAAGGTGTAACGGCCCATGGCGCCGGCGTACGCGTCGTCGTGGACAGCACGCACCTCGCCCGCGCTCAGCACCCGGCCGAACACCTGGACGTCGTCGATGGCGTGGTTGTAGTAGTCCCCGAGGACTCCGTTCCACTTCGCTCGCCCGATCGTCAGCGGACCGGTGGACGGGATCGTGCCCACCTCGGCCCGCATCGCCGACAGCACGCCGTTGACGTAGAGCTTGAGCTGCTTGAGCCCGCTGTGGTAGGTGACGGCGAGGTGGGTCCAGTCGCTGACCGGCGCCGCCTCGGCGGAGGTGAGCACCACCGCCGGCGGGTCGTCGGCGTCCGACGACGGCACGATCACCGCCCACTTGCCCGCCTGCTTGTTGTATTGCAGGAGAAACGCGCTCACCCGGTTGCCGTCCTGCGCCACGAGCGTGCGGTTGCCGTAGTCGGCGCCCTCCAGGTAGGCCCATGCAGCCACCGAGAAACTGCCCGTGGTGTCGACGACGGCACCCGCCGTCTTGGCGTAGGCCGAGGTGCCGTCCAGCTTGAACCCGCCGTTCTTGCGCCCGCCGACCCAACCGGCGCCGCCGGCCATCGTCACCGGGCGGTTGCTCCCGCTCCTGTCGGCCGAGGTGGTGCCGGTCATCTCGTCGAACGTCCAGTGACCGAGCCGGTCGGTCGGCACGGCGGCCGTGGCGGCCTCGCTCGGGTAGGACGCCTTGAGCGCCGCGACGCGGGTCTTGTCGAGCACGCCCGTGTACAGCCGCACGTCGTCGACCATTCCGGGGAAGTGGTTGGCGGACTGCCCCACCGCCTTGCCCCGCCCGACCGCCAGGCCGCCGGTCGCCTGCCACGAGGTGTCCAGCACGCCGTCCTTCTGGCGCACGGCGTTGACGTAGAGCCAGATCGTCTTGGACGGCGCGTCGTAGACGCCGACCAGGTGCACCCAGGCGTTGATCTCGCCGGGCGCGACCGAGACCGCGGCCCGTGCGACGGCCGGAGTCGTGTCGCTCTCCGGCATCTCGAAGATCCACGAGCCGGACAGGTTGTCGCCGTCGTCGACCAGGTGGCCCAGCCGGAACTTGCTGGTCTGCGCACCGTCGACGGTCACAGCGTCGCGCCGGCAGCCGGCGTACGGGTCCGCGCAGTCCGCCGGATCCATGTGCACCCACGCCGAGACCGTGAAGCTGCGGTCGGTGCGCAGATCGACCTTGGCGGTGGTCGCGGTGGCGTTGGAGCCGTTGAGGCGCAGGGCGTTTCCGGATCGCCCGACCGCACGCTGGTAGCCGCCGGACAGCGAGGCCGTGCGGCTGCCCACCGCGTCGGCGGCGTTGGCGCCGCCGGGCTCGTCGAACGTCCACTGGTGCGCCAGGCTCAGATCCCGTCCGGCCTGGGTGCGCACCTCGTCGGCGAACAGCACGCGGTTGTAGACCGCGACGTCGTCGATCGCCCCCGGGAACCGGTCGACGCGAGTGCCGTTCCACTTCGCGGCACCGATCTGCAACTGACCGGTCGCGTGGTTCCACATGGCCGGAGCGGTGCCGGTGCCCGCGAGGACCCCGTTGACGTACAGGTGTTCCTGGCGCGTCGCCGCGTCGTACACGGCGGCCAGGTGGGTCCACGCGCCTACCTGAACAGACGGGCCCACGAGCCGGTGATGCACGTCGCCGCCGTCGGCCCGGTCATGGCTGAACATCGTGAACGCCCAGTGGCCGTCCGGTGTGGCCTGCAACTGAAACGCGCTCACATACGTTCCGTCCTGCGACACGACCGCTGGATGGCCGCCGACGCGGTCCAGCCGCGCCCAGGCGGAGACCGCGAAGCTGCGACTGGTGTCCAGCGCCTTCGGGGCCGAGACATAGCCGTTGCCGTCCAGCGCCAGCGCCAGGTCGGCCGGGTCAGGGCTCGTCGTCTGCCCGCCGGCGAAGCCGATCGTCTCGGCCTTGCCGGCATCGCGGCCCTTGCCCGACGTGTCGGCCAGGCCCCCGTCCAACCGCCACAGGCCCTCGGTGACGTTGTTCTGGCTCACCAGGCCCTGGATCTCGGCCTGACCGAGCGGACGGCTGTAGGCGCGCACCTCGTCGATGCGCCCCGGGAAGAAGTCGGTGTTGACATCGTTCCATCGCCCCCGTCCGACGGTGAACGCCCCGGCGGCGCGGAAGCCGCCGACCCGCGTCGTCTCTCCGGCCGACTGCCCGTCCACGTAGAGCCGCACCAGCTTGGTGTTCGCGTCATAGACCGCGGCGACGTGGGCCCGCTGGCCCACCTTCGCCGGGACCGAGCTACCGACCATGGTGCTCGCGGTCGGCGTCGGCTCGTCGCTGTTCGGCAGCAGCATCCACCAGCGGCCGCTGTCGGCGCTGCCGGGGTCAGGGCGGTAGTGCAGGGCGAAGGCGCTGCAGTGCTGGCCGTCCTGCGACAACATCGTCACCGCGGTGTTCTGCGGGGCCTGCCTGCTGAGCTCCACCCACGCCGCGACAGTGAAGCTGCGGTCGGTGTCCACGAGCGGCCCGCCCATGCTCACCGCGCCGGTGGAGCCGTCGAGCCGCAGCGAGCCGTCCACCATGCCCGGGGTGGTGAACGACGCCCCACCGGTGAGCACGCCCGCGGCGCCGCCGCTGACGTTGTTCGCGGCCGTCAGACCGTTGGGCTCATCGAAGCGCCAGTGGCCGACCTGGACGTTGTCCCGGCTGACGGCGGTGCGCACCTCGGTGTCGGACAGGGCCCGATCCCAGATGGCGACCTCGTCGATCGAGCCCGGGAAGTGGTCGACGCCGGGGTTGCCGTCCCACATGGTCCGCCCGATCTGGACCTCACCCGTCGCGTTCCACGCGGGCAGCGTGCGGTCGATCTCGCCGCTCTTCACGCCGTTGACGTAGATGCGCATCTTGCGCGACTGCGCGTCGTGGACACCGGTGACATGCGTCCACACGCCGGTCTGAACGGTCTCGGCGGCGACGGCGAACTCGCCGGAGTTCTGGGCGCCGGGCATACCGAAGACCCAGCGGGAACCACCGGCTGCCGTGTCGCCGCGGTGCCAGAGGACGAATCCCGGGAAACGGTCACCGCCCTGGCTCACGATCGCCCGGGCACCGACCGCCGTGTCCAGCTTCACCCACGCCGAGACGCTGAAACCGGCCGTCGTGTTGACCGCGTTGGGTGCCTTGACGTGCGCCATCGTCGCCGGGTCGAACGTCATGGCATTGCCCACAGCGCCAGGGGTGTAGGCCGTGCCACCCGAAGGTGTGCCGTCGCGGAAGCCGAGGAACGCGGTGTCCTTGGTATCGCCCTCGAACGACCACTGGGCGAGCGGGCCGTTACCGGCGCGCACATAGAAGTGGTGGATCGTCACCGGGCTCAGCCGGCCGGCCCGGTCCGCGGCGTAGACAAAGAGGTCTCGCGGCCCGTCCCCGGGCGGTGTGAGCGGGATCGACGCGGACGCGTTGAGCGCACTCGCGTCGAGTCTCTCGACAGCCGAGGCGTCCCAGCCGTACCGGTAATGGTCGATGTCGCGCAGTTCGTCTGCGGCGAAGTCGGGCGTGAACGTGAAGACGCCGGGAACCGTCGTGCCCCCATGCCAGCGGTTGTCGGCGGGATACACGTCGCTGGTGACCGTCGGTCCTTTCACCGGGCTCTTGCGGTCGACCACGAAGGAAGGCCCGACCTCGTACTGGCTCCAGTGCGCGTCGACGGCGTGCACATCCCAGCCGATGGTGGTCTGATCGCCTTGCGTGCGCGCGTCGAAGGTCCTGACCGCCAGGTCGCCGGAGTTGACCGCGCCGCCCCAGATGCCGACGCCGTTGATCTGCCAGTAGGGGCTCATCTGGTCGCCGTCGGGATCGGTGAGCCGGGCGCGCAGGTCGATCAGGTCGTCGCCGAGGTACACCTTGCCGCCGCAGTTCTTGCACGCCACACGCGACGGCGAGACCGACAGCTCGGTGGGCTTGTTCGGCTTGGTGTTGTATTCGACGTACAGCACCGTGCGGCCCGGATCGTACTTGCGCCAGTAGCTCGAGTTGCCCTCGTCGGCCGCGCCGAGAAAGTAGCTGGAGAAGTCGCCGAACCGGATGTGGCCCTTGGTGTCGAAGCCGACATGGTGCTCACCAGGGTCGGCGCAGCCGGAACGCGCGCCCGCGACCGCCTTGGTGTCGATCACCCAGTGGCCCGGCTGATTGTTCCAGGTCGTGCCCGCGCCGTACTGACCGTCGGCCCAGTAGAGGTGCTGGTTGACGACCCCGCAGTCGGGCCGGTAGACCGCGACGGTGTTGACGAACGCCTTGATGAACTCCTTGCCGCCCAGCCAACGCGTGTCGTACTGGAAATAGGTGCGGGCGACGCCGACGACCGCGTTGCAGTTGGACCAGTTGCACAGACCCACCTGCGCGGTGCCGGCCGGGTCGGCGGTGCTGTTGTAGTACGCGCGGCCGGCGTTGCCCGAGTAGACCCCGCCCCACGCGAACTTGCCGAGCTGCGCCGGGGCCGGGTCGATGGTGACCGGGAACGTCGTGTCGGGATCGTCGAGCAGCTTGCGATCTGCCGTGATCACCAGTGACCTGTCCCGGATCGCGACGGTGGCCAGCGCCTCCTTGCGGTGGGATGCCGAGTCCCACATGAGCGACGGCGGCGACCGGAAGATCGGCTGCCCCTGCAGATCCCGGCCCTCGATCGACCCGTCGGGTCCGACGCCGACCTTCACCCGCTCGGTCGTCATGCCCAGCCGCACCTGCCGCGCCGAAGCGACCGCCTGACGCGTCTTGACCACGATGTGCTGGGTGTAACCGGCGTTGTCGGCCTTCAACACCAGGTCGATGCCGGGCATCACCTCGCGATAGGTCGCCGTGTCGCCGCTGAGCACCGGCCTGGGCAGCGCCTTCGGCCAGAAGAAGCCGACCCGCGACGCGCCAACGCCGTAGCGCACCATCGCCGCGTCACCCCCGCCCGAGAACGCGACCTCGGTCGCCGCGACCCGCGGACCGACCGAGCCGTCCGGCTTGACCTCAAGGGTGGTGTCGATCGGCAGCCAACTGCCGTTGCGCCGCACCCGCACCGGCACCGTCGTCATCTCCGCCGCCATGCGCCCGTCCGGCTTCGCCTGCACCAACCGCGTCTCGGTCGTCAGATCCGCCACCCGCACCGGCGTCTGCTGCCGCTTCGCCGCCACCAGCGCCGAAGCACTGTCCGGCGCCTCCTGCACGCTCACGTGCGAGATCGGCTCGACGCCCCGCGGTGCCGCCGGCCGACCGGTGCTCACCGGTCCTGCCCCGCCGACCGTCAACACGAGGCAGGCCACAGCGGCCCGCGCCATCCGTCGCGCGTCCCGGAAACCTCGTCCCACAACACCCTCCCCCCATCAGCCAGCACACAGGCTGATACCGGACGGAGTATCGTCGCGGCCCCTTTCAGATCGCTTTCAGTCTCCAAACAGGAGCGTGTCCCGGGCCAGGCCCCACTGCCATCGGCCTGAGCCGTCAATTACCGGACCAGGCACCTACGGTGCGATGATGGCGAACGGTCCGTTCATCGTCGACAGATGGGTGCTGTTGCAGTATGGGAGTGCTGACGGTGTCCATCGCCGAGACGGCTGACCGCATCGTGGTAAGCGTCGGCGGTGAGTGCGACATGAGTTCCAGCGACGGGCTCGCTTCGGCACTGGATGCCGCGATGGAGTCCGCTCTGCCGGTCGAGGTGGATCTCGCCGAACTGCGGTTCCTCGATTCCAGCGGCATCCACGTCCTCGTCACGGCTTACCGCACAGCGCAGTCGCGACGCACGACCGTTCATGTGACACGGGCGACAGGCATGGTGGCCACAGTGCTGGAGCTGACGGGGGTCGGTGCGCTGCTGGCCCCCCAGCCGCAGGGCGAGTGGTGATCGGCGATGGAGCCTGACAGCACCCTGGCCACCCCTGCGGACGAGGCGGCGTTCACGGTCGCCGATGACCTCGCGGGGATACGCGGATTCGTGCGCGATCGAGCGGTGGCGGCCGGGCTCCCTACGGCGCGTGCCGAGATGCTGATGCTCGCGGTCAGTGAACTGATGTCGAACACGATCGAGCACACCGGCGGTGGAGGTGTGGTGCGCGTGTGGACGGACGCGGGCGCGGTGGTGTGCGAGGTGCGCGACCAGCGGCCGGGCGGGTCGCGTCCCGCGTCGGCGGTGATGCCGGCGGCCGATGCGATCCGGGGACGCGGGATGGCGATCGTCTCACGGGTGTGTGACTCGGTGTCCCTGGACAGCGACGGGTCGGTTCAGCTGCGCATGATGTGCTGACGCCGGCCGAGCCGCCGCGCGGGCGCAGGTCATGGCCGTACCGACACGGCCAGCAGGCAGGTGTCGTCGTCGGGGCTGGCGTCGCCCAGCAGCGCCGCGAGGTGGGCCAGGGGTCTGCCGTCGGGGTGCGCGGCGGCGGCGGCCATCGTGCGGGCGACTCTGTCGACGGTGTCGCTCGTGTCGCGTCCGCGGCGTTCGACAAGTCCGTCGGTGTAGAACAAAAGCAGGTCGCCGGCGTGCAGCCGGCATCGGGTCTCGGGGTACTCGGAGGTGGCGAGGGCGCCGAGGATCAGTCCGTCGACCCGGGTCAGCGGCCGGGTGCGCCCGGCGTGATGGTGCAGCGGCAGCGGGTGTCCCGCCCGTGCCCAGCGCAGGGTACGGTCGCTCGGCTGGTACACGGCGATCGCGGCGGTGCTGGTAGTGCCGAGGCGCAGACACAGGTGGTTGAGGTGCGACAGCAACCGCCCCGGGTCGGCTTCCTCCACGGCGGTCCACCCGACCAGGGCGTAGCGCAGGTGTGCCATCGCGGTGGCGGCGGTCAGGCCGTGACCGACGACGTCGCCGATGGCCAGGATGACCCGCCCATCGGGCAGCGCCATGGCGTGGTACCAGTCCCCGCCCACCCGGGCCCTGTCCTCGGCAGGCAGGTACTGCACCCACAACTCGAGGTCGGCGAGGGCGAACGGGGCGTCGGGCAGCGGCTGGATGATCTGCTGGAGCTGCCCGGTGAGCCGGTGCTCGGCGACCATCGTCAGTTCCCGTGTCCGCAACTCCTCCTGGAGCCTTTCGACGTCGGTGCGTGACGTCTCGCGAGCCGTGACGTCCTGCACGACCCCGTACAGCTTCACCGGCTTGCCGGCGGCGTCACGGGCGGTGTCGGCGAGCAGCCGCATGTGTTTGACCTTCTCGCCGACTCGGATGCGGAACGTCAGGTCCGACACCAGGCCGCTGTCGAGCATCTGCCACGCCGTCTCGCGCAGCGGCTGATCGTCGGCGATGATGTGCGCCGTCTGCTCGGCGGTGCTCATCGGGCCGAGCGCGGGATCGCGTTCGAAGATCCGGTACATTCCCGGCGACCAGCTGACCTGCCCGGTCAGCAGGTCGGTCTCACCCCAGCCGAGATTGCCGAGCAGCTCGGTCTGCTCGCGGCGGCGCTCACGTTCGTCCAGGCGGTTCCACCACACCATCAGGCCGCCGCAGACGCGGTGCACCGACACGTCGAACAGCGACGTGGCGATCACACCCTCCCCCTCGGCGTGGTATTGGAAGTCCGGCAGATGCCGCGGCGAGCCGTCGGCGTACACCTGGCGGTACAGTTCCCACAGCGGGCCGCCGACCATTGCCGGATACAGGGCGCCGAGGCGGTGGCCGAGCCGCTGGTCGCCATCGCGGCCGGCGACGTCGTGCGATTTCGTGCCGACGGCGGCGATCTCGAAGTCGGCCACCTCACCGTGTTCTGCGGTGACGGGCAGCAGCCAGGTGCAGCTTGCCGGGACAGCGGACAGCAGTTCCCGTACCACCGGAAGCATCGACCGGCCGACTGCCAGCAGGTCCGCCGGGCTGGGCGCGAGCGCCGGCCGGTCTGGGGATCGGGTGTCGCCATCCACGGCTCACAGCGTAGAGCGCCATCGCAGAGGCAGGAACCGGGGCGTTCCGCTGACCCGCCGGTGACCCTGCGGACGACCGGAAATGCGTTTCTCCGATGGCTTGTGCCCCCTAGGATCTCCGGTGATCAAGGGAGATGACAAGTGGTCGATTTCGAGCAGTTCGTGACGGATGTAACCACCCGTCTATCGGTGATGTCCGAGGGAGAGCTGTACGTCGTCGGCGACAGTCTCGACCGGGATTCACTCTGGCTCACCTTCCTCGATTCCTTCCCCGCCGGCACCAATCTCCGGTTCCGTGAGCGGTCCGAGTACGACTGTTCGACCTGCCGCGGGTTCGTCAAGAACTTCGGCAACGTGGTCCAGATCGACGACGGCCGGATCCGCACCGTCTGGTCCGGGGTGTCTTCATCCGACCCGGTCTTCGCCGTCGTCGCCGCCGCGATGGACGAATTCGTCGGCACGCTGCCGTTGTCCGGCATCTTCCGGTCCACCGAGGCGCAGTACGGGACCAAGACGACCCGATCCCTGCGCGACGGCCAGGTCGAGGTGTGGCACCACCTGCACGGCCGGGTGGAGAAGCGGCACCGCACCAGGGACGCCGGCGCCGAACGGGGTGCCTTCGACGCCGCGGTGCAGGTGTTCCAGCGTGGCCTGGCCGAGCTTACCCAGCATGCGCTGGACACCGTCGTCGACCTCATCGACGACAATGCCCTCTACCGCGGCACGGAGCACCGTCGGGCGGTGACCGAGTTCCGGTCGCTGCAGAACCGGTGGACGCAGGCGGCCGATGGACGGGCCTTCATCTTCGCCAACGCCATGAACCCGGCGGCCCGGTTCCGCAACACGGTGATCGGCACCCTCGTCCAGGATCTCTCCGCGGGCGTCGACCTGGAGCAGGCGGTCCGGTCGTTCGAGACGAAGGTGGCACCGCAGAACTACCAGCGCCCCACGGCGTTGATCACCCCGGCCATGGTCAAGGCCGCGATGAAGACCATCGACGAGTTGGGCATCGAGGAGTCGTTGCAGCGCCGGTTCGCGCGGTTGTCCGACGTGTCGGTCACCAACGTGCTGTGGGTCGACAACGACACGCAGGCGCGGATGAAGGACGGCATCGAAGGGCTGCTCATGCAGGCGGCCGCCACCGGTTCCGCAGGTGCGCGCCTTCGTGACGCGAAGCCGGAGGAGGTTCCCGTGGTCGCCTTCATGAAGGACATCCTGCCCGGCGCCGCGAGCATCGACCTGTGGGTCGCCAACAGCCACGAACCGCACTTCGTCAGTCTCACCACCGGCCGGCACCCGTCGGCCCCGCGACTGTTCACCTGGGACAACGACTTCGGCTGGTCCTACCGCGGCAACGTCGCCGACTCGATCAAGGAGAAGGTCAAGCGGGCCGGCGGCAACGTCACCGGCAGGCTGCGGGTGAGCCTGTCCTGGTTCAACCACGACGACCTCGACCTGCACGTCTTCGAGCCCGACGGCACCCACATCTGGTACCAGGACAAGCGCAACAAGCTGGACGTCGACATGAACGCGGGCGGAGCGTACTCGCGCGAGCCGGTGGAGAACGTCACCTGGACCGACCACCTCCCCGACGGCGAGTACCGGATCGAGGTGAACCAGTTCAACATGCGGGAAAGCACCGGGGTCGGCTTCGTGATCGAGACCGAGAGCAACGGAAAGACCGAACAATACAGCCACGACCGGGCGGTCGGTCACAAGAAGACCGTCGAGGTCGGCCGAATGACGGTCGCCGGCGGGGTGATCACCGCGTTCCGGCCGGGTAAGGACATGCAGCCAGGCAGCGCGAGCAAAGACCTCTGGGGTATCGCCACAGAACAGTTCGTGCCGGTGTCCACCATCATGTACTCGCCGAACCACTTCGACGACAGCGAGGTCGGCAACCGCCACTACTTCTTCATCCTGAAAGGGTGCGTGAACGACCAGCCGACCCGAGGGATCTACAACGAGTTCCTCCGCGGCGACCTGCAACCGCACCGCAAGGTGTTCGAGGTTCTCGGCGACCGCACCAAGTGCGAGCCGTCCCCGGATCAGCTGTCCGGCCTCGGCTTCAGCTCCACGGTCCGCAACCGCGTGCTCGCCAAGGTGGCCATGGCCGCCGGTCGGCGCCGCCTCATCAGCATTCAGTTCTGAGTACCCACCCTGACATCGAGAGGCCACCATGACCATCTTTGAGGCAGCCACCCGGGAGAAGTTCCGTTACCCGTCGGCGAAGGGCCTGCTGACCACGGAACAGCTGTGGGAGCTTCCGCTGACCGCCAAGTCCGGCTTCAGCCTCGATGACGTGGCCAAGGCCGTCAACGCCGAGCTCAAGGCCGTCGACACGGAGTCGTTCGTGGCCACCGAGGCCAATCCGGCCAAGGCGACCTTGGAGACCAAGTTGGCGGTCGTCAAGCGTGTCATCGCCTTCCGCCTCGCGGAGGACCAGGCGGCGAAGGCGGCGGCAGCCAAGAAGCTGGAGAAGGAGAAGCTGCTTGCCGTCCTCGGGCGCAAGCAGGACGCGGTCCTGGAGAACCTGACCGAGGCAGAACTGGTCGCCCGAATCAACAACCTGTAGCCCGCCGACGATCAACGTCGGCCGGCAGGCAGGCAGGCACATCGCGAGTCGAGCAGATCCGACGATCATGGTGGGCAGTGACGATGCTGTGGGAGTCATGCGACTCCCACAGCATCGTCATGGAGATCCGCGGCCGCGGACAGCTCACATGTTCTTGGTGAAGTCGTACAGGTCCAGGGCCGTCTGGTCGAAGTACGGCGACGCCACGATCGTGGGGTTGGGCAGCTTGTCGACGCGGCTGTTGATCCCGTTGACCAGGCCCCAGTTGCCGTCCCAGTTCAGCAGCCAGCCGCCGCCGCTCGCGCCCTTGTTGAAGTTGCAGGGGATCTTGATCGTCTCGGTCCAGACGTTGGCGTTCTCCTGCGAGGAGTAGCCACTGCAGCGCAGCAGGTTGCCGCCGTCGAACGGAGCCTGGGCGGGGTAGCCGAACGCGTTCTGCAGGTTCTGCGTGCCGGCGAACGTCCACAGTCCCTGGCCGCCGAGGTAGCTGACGATGTGGTTGCCGTTCAGCGTGCCCATGATCGCCACGCCCATGTCCTCAGCCGGGGCCGACGAGTTGATCCACGCGTTCATGGTCCAGATGCTGACGGCGTACCAGGTGCCATACGGGCGCGGGTTGGCCAGGTCGTCGTCGTAGGCCGGCACGAACGCCCAGCTGGAGGCGGCCTGGCCGCCCGCGCCGCTGTGGATGCAGTGTCCGGCCGTCCACACCGTGTCGGCGCCCGCAGAGTTCACCACGGTGCCGGAGCACTGGTAGGAGAGCCCGCCGAGCACGAAGAACGCCTTGCCGCTGGTGCGCGCGGTCGGGTGGGACGAGGCGAAGTTCGGGTTGACGGCCAGTGTCGACGCGCCACTGCCCTTGGGGGTGCCCAGGGCCCCTTCATAGGGTGGGATCACCGTAGGTTTGCGGGCGGCGGTGGCCGCCTGCGGCGCCGCGGTCTTCGCCGCCGCGCTGCCCGCGGCCATGGCGCGGGCGTACTCGGGCGACTCCTCGATCGGCCTGGCCGCGCGCATGCGCTCCGGCGTCCAGAACGCGTCGACCGCCTGGGCCGCGGTGACGTTTCGCCCGTACTTCGCGCGTCCGGCTGCCCACGCCTCGGCGTGGACCGCCACCGCGCCTCCGGTCACGCCGGCCTTCGCGGAAAGGCCCGCATCGCCGGGGGCGGCCGCGGCGGACTGGGGCGCAGCCAGGGCTACCCCGGCCGCCAACGCGACGGCCGCGAGGATCCGGGCCGTGGAGACCTGTCGCCCGGTCGTTGTGACTGCCATTCATGTTCTCCCAACCTGTGGCGGAGCCCGTGCGGCATCCGCTCAGACGGTTACTGTTATCGATGGAACGACTGTCCAATGGGGATGTTGGACACGTTGGACACCTGGACCTGTGGCACAGGCCTCCGCACCGGCGCGGCGGATCGCCACGGGCGGCGGTACGGGCCCGTCGAGCATTGCCGCGGTGGTCCACACGCGACCTGTGGATCTCGACCTCAGCCATGGGCGGCCTTCGGCATGCCCAGCTGCGCGGCATTAATGCCTTATGTATCGAATAAAACGGCCATGTTCCAGTGATGCCAGAAAGACTGAGCCATCCGCGGTGTCAGCGCATGAGACTGCCGGGTGGCCGGCAGGGGGAGACAGAATGCACGACCAAACAGTGCGTCCCGGCGCACGGCAGGCGTCCCACCAGACACCCGACGCACCCCACTCCGCGCTCGCGGTGGATCGCGAACTGCAGACGGTGCGGGACCTGGCCCTGCTTTTGCGCAAGCTGCGGCACCGCCACGCCCGCCAGCACGGCGGCAGCTTGTTGACGTACCGGCAACTGGCAGCGAAGACCGGCTGGTCCCACGGAATCATCGGGGAGTACTTCGCGGGAAACGTCCTGCCCCCCACCGAGCGGTTCGACATCCTGACCCGGCTGCTCGGGGCCACCAGCGCTGAGCAAGGCGTATTGGCGACCGCACGCGACCAGGTCGAGGAAGGTCGACGTCGCATGAACCCGCCCGGCGGGCACACCGCAGCCGGTGCCGCGCGGGCTCAGACGAACGGCCTGGCGGCAGGTGCTCCCGTGCCGCAGCAGTTGCCACCGGCCCTGGCCGCCTTCGTAGGCCGCGCGGAGCTGCTCGCCCAGCTCGACGCCACCACAGTCGACGGGACAGGCAGCTCAGCCGAGCCGGCCGCGACAAGCGTGGTGCTGTCGGGCACCGCCGGGGTCGGCAAGACAACTCTCGCGGTGCACTGGGCCCACCGCGCCGCAGAGCGTTACCCGGACGGCCAGCTGTACGTCAACATGCGCGGGTTCGACCCCAGCGGCTCCATGATGCCGCCCGCCGAGGCCCTACGCGGATTCCTGGAGGCACTGGACGTGCCGCCCGAACGCCTCCCGACGCACCTGCCCGCGCAGGTGGGGCTGTACCGAAGCCTGCTCGCCGACCGGCAGATGCTCATAGTGCTGGACAACGCCCGCGACGTCGAGCAGGTGCGCCACCTGCTACCCGGCAGCCCGAGCTGCCAGGTACTGGTGACCAGCCGCAACCGCCTCGACGGCCTGGTCGCCGCCGAGGGCGCCGTCCCGATCACCGTCGACCTGCTCGCCTTCGACGAGGCGTGGCAGTTCCTGGCACGGCGCCTCGGCGCAGACCGGCTGGCCCCAGAACCGCAGGCCGTGGACGAGATGATCGAACGGTGCGCGCGACTGCCGCTGGCGCTGGCGGTGGTCGCCGCCCGAGGGGCGGCACATCCGTCGTTCCCGTTGTCGACTCTCGCCGCCGAGCTGCGGGAGACCAGGCGGCTACCCGACGGGTTCGGCGGCGGCGGTGACGCCAGCACCGACGTGCAGACGGTCTTCTCCTGGTCGTACCAGCATCTGAGCCCGCCCGCCGCGCGCCTGTTCCGGCTGCTGGCCTGCCATCCGGGGCCGGACACCGCGATCCCCGCCGCTGCCAGCCTGGCCGGCCTGCCCCGAGTCCAGGTGCGCCGGCTACTGGCCGAACTGGCCCATGCGCACCTGGTCACCGAACACCTGCCAGGCAGGTTCAGCCTCCACGACCTGCTGCGGGCGTACGCGGCCAACCTGGCGGAAAGCATCGAAACCCTCGACACCCAGCGGACGGCGACCCAGCGCGGCCTGGACCACTACCTTCACACGGCACACGCGGCCGCACTGCTGTTGCAGGCCGGCTGGGATCCGATCAGCCTGCCCGACGCCCCACCCGGGGTGGCACCCGAGCAGATCGCCGATCACGACCACGCGCTGAGCTGGTTCACCGCCGAGTACCGCGTGCTCCTGGCTGCGGTAGACCACGCCGAACGCGCCCATTTCGAAGAGCACGCCTGGCGGCTGGCACGGACCCTGGTGGACTTCCTGCAACGCCAAGGCCACTGGTCGGACCTGGTCGCCGCGCAGCGCACCGCCCTTGCCGCGGCGCAGCAGGTGGGCGAGCGGCCCGGGCAGGCCAGCGCTCACCGCGATCTCGCCCGGGCGCTTGCCCGAGTCGGCGAACGGGAGGAGGCGGAGGGCCACTACCGCGCGGCGCTGAACCTCTTCAGCGAACTCGGCGACCACACCGGGCAGGCACGGACCCACCGGGCGTTCGGCGCGCTGCTGGACCGGCTCGGCCGTCATGCTGATTCCCTGCACCACGCGCAGCAAGGCCTGGAGCTGTACCGGGTCGCCGGTCACCTGTCCGGAGAGGCCAGCGCACACAACGGGGTGGGGTGGGCGTACGCCAGACTCGGCCAGTACGGGCCGGCGCTGGACCACTGCCGGCGAGCGCTGGTGCTGCTGCGCCAGACCGACGACCGGCACGGCGAGGCGAACACCTGGGACAGCCTCGGCTTCATCCACGACCGTCTCGGCCGCTACCGCCGGGCGGTCTCGTGCTACCACCGGGCCCTGATCCTCATCACGCAGATCGGTGACCGCTACGACGAAGCGGAGACCCTGAACCGGCTCGGTGACAGCCGATGGTCCTTGGGCGACCGAGCAGGCGCCATACGAACCTGGCAGCGGGCCCTACGGATCTTCGACGACCTCGGCCATCCCGATGCCGAGGGGGTGCGCCACCGGTTGGTCCGCGCCACCGCGCCTGCGGGCAGGGCACCGAGTGCTGGTCCGAACCCTGCAGGAGCATGAACTCAGGCCCGTACAGTCGAAGATCAGGCGGGGTCATTGCGGGCGGCGTGCCCAGACGACGGGCATCAGGGCAAGGATGTCGAGGTGGCCGGGCCGCCCGAACCAGGCCCTGCTCGCTTCGACCTGTTCGACGGTCAGCCGCCCGGTGGCCGTCATCGTGTCGAAAGCCTGCTCGAACGTCGCCCGCATGACCCTCTCCCCCGCCCCGCCGTCACCGACCAGCAGCGGATGCACCGCCATCCGGATGTCGGTCATGCCGTACGCCGCGAGCAGCGGCGGTAGACGCCTGCCGAATGTCGGCTCGGTGCCCATCTGCGCACGGAACACCTCCAGCAGTGCTCCGGTCACCGCCCGCAGTTCCGGATGCGGCGTCATGGCCGACACCGTCATGTCGACCCCGACAACCACGAGGTGGCCGCCGGGGCGCAGCCACTCGACCAGCCGCCCGACGGCAGCCTCGGGATCACGGAGCGTCTCGAACAGGAAGCGTGCGTGGACGAGGTCGAACGGACCGCCTGGCACCGGGTCGGCGGTCGCGTCGTGAGCCAGCACGGTCAGCCGTTCGCCGGGGGTCAGGAAGCGGGTGTCCAGGTCGGTCGCCACCACGGTGGCTGTCTCTGCCAGCCACCGTGCCACCGAGCCCGCTCCTGCACCGACGTCCGCGCAGAGCCAGCCGGGTGCCAGGCCGAGACTTCCGATGAGTCCCTTGGAGATCGGATCGCACAGCTCTTCCAGCGCCCGCAGGCGAGCCAACTCGGTCGGGATGTCCTTACCCAGGACTCCATCGGCGTACTTCATTGTCCAACGATAGGCCGGGGCCAGTCACGAGGGTCCGTTCATTCGTCGTCCAGCCAGTCGCGTCCCCGGACCGGGTTGCCAGGCGGACAGTAGCGGGGCGGTCCGTCCCGGCTGGACGCCGCCAGGCGCGGCTCGATAGGCTGCCGCGCTCGCCGATCAACTCCTGGAGGACCCGGTGTCGGACACCTTCCTGCTGGCGGCCCGCGTCCCGATGTCGCGGGAGGGCTTCGACCGATGGCTCGACACACCCGCGCCCGGCCACGCCGCCATCGCCAATCCGGCGGCGATGTTCGACGGCCGGTACTGGGACGGCCAAAGCGTCGACGGTGTATGGGACGCCGCGGGCGCGACGCCCCGCGAGTTCTTCGGCGGCCTGGTCGAGCAGGCGTGCGACGGCGGCCCGCAGTCGACGGTGCTGCTGCACCGCGACGGTGCGCTGGAGGCCTACCTGCTCCGGTTCGGCTTCGCGGAGGACCACGTGCGCACGGCACTGCTCATGTTCGCCGGCGCCGGTCCGGTCATGGCCGGACCAGGCGACGGCACGGTGCTCTTCTGGGCCGAGACCGGGGCGAACATGCTTGCCGCCGACGACGACGGCTGGCTGTCGGTGCTGTCGATCGGCGCGGCCGGGTCCCGGTTCGTCGCCTCAGCAGATCTGGCCGCCCCGGTAGCCGCGCTACGCCCGGTCGAGAACCTGCTCTTCGCGCTGATCGAACGGCTCGGCGACGAGGAGGACGAGTGGGACGCCGACGCTGGACCGTACCGTACGGAAACCCCGCGTGATCCGGCGTTCGTCGACCCTGCCGTGCTGACCCAGAAGTCCTAAGGAAGCCAGTCAGAGGGCGCGGCTACTTCGCGGCTACTTCGTAGCCAGGCCCATGGTCTATCTCTCGTGGAGGCCGTGGATCACGGCTCGCGCGATGCCGTGGGTGAACAGCATGAATCCGAGGTATGCGGGCGTTGCGCCGTCGGGAAGGTCGAGTGTGGGCACGTCCACCGCGTGTACCGCGATGAAATAGCGGTGCGGGCCGTGTCCGGGCGGAGGTGCCGCGCCGACATACCGCGCCAGGCCGTCGTCGTTGCGCAGGGTCACCGCCGCGCCGGGTAGTCGGCGCCCGTCGCCGGCCCCTGCCGCGAGTTCGGTGACCGTGGCGGGCAGGTCGGCCACGGCCCAGTGCCAGAAACCCGAGGCCGTCGGCGCGTCCGGGTCCAGCACCGTCACCGCGAAGCTGCGGGTCTGTTCAGGAAACCCCGACCAGCTCAACTGCGGGGAGATGTCCGAGCCGCCGGCCCCCATGATGCCGCCGGTCTGGTCCCGGCCCAGGGGTTGCCCGTCTGTCACCGATTGCGATGTCAACGTGAACGTGCCCACCTGGGGAAGGAAGTCGTACGGATCGTAGGGAAGCATTGCCGTGTGCCTTCCGGATCATCAGGCGCCGATGGGTGGCCATCGGCACCGTTTAGGCCACATCTCATTTGGTGAGGTGGTTGTAGCAGGTCAGGGTGCAGGCGATGTCGGCAAATGCGAGGAAGTGTTCAGGGGTTCGCTCGTAGC
>NZ_JBEZDT010000040.1:0-92014 GCF_040648455.1 Catellatospora sp. NPDC049133 | reverse complement strand
GGTCAGCAGCAGCGTGACGCGGTGCGCGCCCACCCGGCGGGCGGTGAAGGCGATGGCGTCCAGCGACGGCCGGTCCAGCGCGTCGGCGTCGTCGACGCAGCACAGCACGGGGTGTTCCCGGCCGAGCGTGGCCAGCAGCGTGAGCACGGCCATGGACAGGGCGAGCCGGTCGTCGGCGGCGCAGCCCTCACCGGACAGCGCCCGGGTGAGCGCCCGCGCCTGGTGGGCGGGCAGTTCCACGATCCGGTCGACGACGGGCTGGAGCAGGCTCTGCAGTCCGGCGTACGGCAGGTCGGACTCCTCGTCCAGGCCGGTGGCCCACAGACGCACGGTTCCGTCGGGGGCGGCGGCCGCCGCGTGGCGCAGCACAGCGGTCTTGCCGCCGCCCAGGTCGCCGTGCAAGAGCAGAGCCGAGCCGAGCCCACCGGCCGCGCCCGCCTGAAGTTCGGCGATCGCCTGCTGCTCACGGTCCCGGCCGCGCAGCCGTGGTATGTGCACTGTCGATGCATTTACCATGCCGACAGTGTTACCTATAAGTAACGGCTTTGGAAAGACGCGGATCGTGCCGCTTATGCCATCCCCGACGCCATCGCGGTGAGCAGCAGCGCGGTGACGGTGCGCACCATGACGCCGCGGGCCGCGTCGACGTCCAGGTCGAGCCCGTCGAGCAGCATCGACCAGGCCGGCCACATGGTGGACGCGATCAGCGCGGCGAGCAGCTGCTCCCGTCCCGGGCCGGCCATCTCCAGCTCGGAGGCGAACAGCACGGACACCTCGTCGCGTACCCGCTCGATGTGCTTGAGCCGGTTGCGGCGCAGCTGCGCCGAGACCGGCTCGCGCATCGCCGCGGCGCGCGCCATCGGCGCGATCAGCTGCAGCAGCTCGGCCCGCTGGCGGCAGTACTCCTCCACCCGCCGGTTCAGCGGCAGCGACGGGTCCACCGGCCGGTAGGCCGCGTCCTGGCGGGCGAGCACCCGCACGCCACTGGCCTCGAACAGGGTCTCCATGTCGGAGAAGTTGGTCCACAGCGCACGCAGCGAGACCCCGGCCCGCTCGGCGATGCGCTCCCCGGTCGGCCGCAGATCACCCTCCGTGATGAGCGCGAGGTGCGCATCGACGATGGCGGCCCGGGTGCGCTCGGCACGGGCGGTGCGCCCGTCGACCCTGCCCTCGGTGCCGGTCCTGCTCATGCCGCTTCTGCCCACCTCTCCACGGCCCCACCGACCGCGCCGACCGAACGTGCACGCAGAGTGTAGTCGCGCCGCCGACGGCGTGATCCCGCCGCTCGGCACCCCGTCCGCGATGCGGGCGCGCCGAGCGCGCCCGGCCCACGGCCGCCGAGCCCGGCGCGCTCGGCGCCGCGGCGAACCCGCCCGGGGCTCACGAGCCCGACAGCCGGTGTTCGAGCTCCTGCTGCAGCCGGTTCATGCCGCGCAGCCACCGGTCGGGGTCGGCGGCCCGCCGCTCGTAGAACGCGGCGACCTCGGCGTGCGGCAGCACCAGGAAGGCGTCTCCGCCCAGCGCGGCCACGACGGCCTCGGCGCACTCCTCGGCACTGATCGCGCCCGGGTCCAGCAGCACGCTGCCGCCGGGGCCGGACGACTCCAGCATCGGGGTGCGCACGCCCTGCGGGCACAGCGCCTGCACGACGATCCCGCGGTGGGCATAGGTGGCCCGCAGCCATTCCGCGTGCGCCACGGCCGCGTGCTTGGTGACCGCGTACGGCGCGTTGCCCAGCATCGTCAGCAGTCCCGCCGCGGACGCCGTCACCAGCAGGCGGCCGCTGCCGGCGGCCAGCCAGCGCGGCAGCAGCGCCTGCGCGGCCAGCACGTGCGACTGCACGTTGACCCGCCAGGCCAGGTCCCACGCCGCGGCCCCGTCGGCGGGCGGCGCGACCCCGGCGTTGGCACAGAACAGGTCCAGCGCGCCGAAGGACTCCCACGCGTAGTCCACCAGCGCGGCGACCTGCGCCTCGTCGGCGACGTCGGCGGGGAACACCCGCCCGCCGGTCTCCTCGGCGACGCGCTGTGCCGCGCCTGGGTCACGGTCGTTGACGACCACGCGGGCACCGGCCGCAGCGAAGCGGCGGGCCATCGCGGCGCCGATGCCCGAGCCGGCGCCGGTGACGACGACCGCTGCGCCGTCGAGATCGAGGGCGGTCACGTGGACTCCATCCAGGTGGGTTAATTGCACTAGCAGTGCCGATATTAGGGACCGCCACGCGGGCGGTCAACGGACCACGGTCATGGTGACATGCCCCACCTGGCGCGGCATTGACAGGGCCATGCCGAAAGATGCAGCTTGAGTGCACAAAGATAGCCGTACTCGTGAAAGGACCTGACCGTGCCTGAAGCTGTGGTGGTCGCCGCGGCCCGCTCCCCCATCGGCCGCGCCAACAAGGGCTCCCTGGCCACGAAACGCCCCGACGACCTGGCCGCCGACATCGTGCGCGCGGCCCTGGACCAGGTGCCCGCCCTGGACCCCCGCGAGATCGGCGACCTGGTGCTCGGCTGCGGCCAGCCCGCGGGCGTGCAGGGCCACAACCTCGGCCGGGTGGTCGCCACCATGCTGGGCTTCGACCACCTGCCCGGCACCACCGTCAACCGGTACTGCTCGTCCTCGCTGCAGACCACCCGGATGGCGCTGCACGCGATCCGGGCCGGCGAGGGCGACGTGTTCCTCTCCGTCGGCGTCGAGTCGGTGTCGCACTATGGCCTCGGCCGCAGCGACGGCATCCCCGGCACCCGCAACGAGGCGTACGCGCCCGCGCTGGCGCGTACCGAACGCCGGGCCGCTGTCGACGCGCCCACCTGGCACGACCCCCGCGAGGACGGGGAGCTGCCCGACGTCTACATCGCGATGGGCCAGACCGCCGAGAACGTCTCCCAACTCAAGGGCGTCTCCCGCGAGCTGCAGGACGAGTTCGCCTGCCGCTCCCAGAACCTGGCCGAGCAGGCGATCAAGGACGGCTTCTGGGCACGTGAGATCACCCCGGTCACCCTGCCCGACGGCACCGTGGTCAGCGCCGACGACGGCCCGCGCGCCGGGGTCACGCTGTCCGCGCTGGCCGGGCTCGCACCCGTGTTCCGCCCCGACGGCACCGTCACCGCGGGCAACTGCTGCCCGCTCAACGACGGCGCGGCGGCCCTGGTCATCATGTCCGACGTCCGCGCCGCCGAACTGGGCATCACCCCACTGGCCAGGATCGTCTCCACCGGCCTGTCCGCCCTGTCCCCCGAGATCATGGGCCTCGGCCCGGTGGAGGCCTCCCGGCAGGCCCTCGCCCGCGCCGGCATGTCCATCCGCGACGTCGACCTCGTCGAGATCAACGAGGCGTTCGCCGCCCAGGTCGTCCCCAGCGCCGCCGAACTCGGCATCGACTGGGACAAGCTCAACGTCAACGGCGGTGCCATCGCCGTCGGCCACCCCTTCGGCATGACCGGCGCCCGCATCACCACCACCCTGCTCAACTCCCTGGCCTGGCACGACAAGACCATCGGCCTGGAGACCATGTGCGTCGGCGGCGGCCAGGGCATGGCCATGGTCCTCGAACGCCTCTCCTGACCCCGCCCACCCCACCGGCCCGGCATGCGCAGGCATGCCGGGCCGGTGCTCACCGGGCGTCGATCATGAAGTTAGGCCAGTGACACGCCGTCGAGCCGTGCCATAAGTTCATGATCGACGCGGAAGGGCGGCGGTCAGGCTGCTGCCGGGATGGTGTTGGCGGTGGGGGCGGGGCGTTCTTCCTTGTACTCGTTGACGGGGCCGGCGGCGGAGTCGGTCTCGTAGACGGGGCCGAAGAACTCCTGGTTGCCGGCGGTGACCTTGGTGAGCTTGCCGCCGCCGTAGCCTGCGTGGTTGTCCTTGCTGTAGCGGAACGGGGCGAGGCCGGGGCCCTTGAAGCCGCCCTTCTCGATCGCGGCGAGCAGGCCCTCGCGGGTGAGGTCCTTGCCGGCCGCCTGGAGCGACTGCACGAACAGGTACGCCACCGACATGCCGTACACGGTGTTGCCGTTGAACGGGGCGCTGCCGTTGTACTGGTCGTGGATCTTCTTGAAGGCCGCGGTCCACGGGTCGCTCATGTCCACCGGCGACGGCAGGTTGGAGATGCCGACCATGCCCTCCAGCAGGACCTTGCCCGCACCGAGCACCTTGGACAGGGTCAGGTAGTCCGAGCCGACGTTCGACACGACCCACGCCGGCTTGAAGCCGAGGCGGGCGGCGGTGCCCATGGACAGCGCGGTGAAGCCCGGCACGGTGGCCAGCACGACGACCTCACAGCCGGCCGCCTTCAGGGCGCCGATCTGGGGGGCGACGTTCTGGTTGCTGGTGACGTACTTCTCCTTGGCGACCACGGCGCCCGCGCCGAGCACCTGCTCGACGCCGACCAGGCTGTCCCGGCCGAAGTCGTCGTCCTGGCCCATGAAGCAGACCTTCTTGCCCGCGTGGGTGGCCTTGATGTGGGTGGCCAGGATCTTGCCCTCGACGGTGTAGTCGGTGTTGAACCCGAACGTGCCCGGGTACTTGTCCGGCTGGTTCCAGCTGCGGCTGCCCGAGGCGACGAACAGGTCCGGCACCCGGTTGGTCTTCAGGAAGTCCAGCACGCCGGTGTGGGTCGGGGTGCCCAGGCCGTTGAGGATGGCGAAGACCTTGTCCTCCAGGACCAGCTTGCGCACCACGGTCTGGGTGTTGGCCGGGTTGTAGCCGTCGTCCATGAACTTGTACGTGATCTTGCGACCGTGCACGCCGCCGTTGGCGTTGACGTAGTCGAAGTACGCCTTGCTCGCCGGGGCGATCTCGGAGTAGCCGGCCGCGGCGGGGCCGGTCAGCGGCATGTGCGAGCCGATCACGATCTCGCCCGCGGTCACGCCGGGCACCTCGGCCGGCGGGGTGTTCGCGTCCTCGCTGCAGGCCGCGACAGCCGTGAGCAGCACGGCGGCCGTGGCGAGCGAGAGCCCGCGTCGGGTCAGGGCCTTCATGGTGACACCGATCCTTCCGTCACGTTTACATTGATGATTATCGATATAACAGGGGTGGAGCGGTTGGTACGGTGGTGCGGCCGTGAGATCAGCGGGCAGGCGCCCGCCGCCGGGCCCCCGCGCCGATCCGGCGCAGCAGGCCCTGCACGCCGCCCGGGGCGGCGATCATCACGACGATCAGGGTCAGCCCGAAGACGGCCAGCGGGAGGTTGCCCTCCAGCCGCTGCGCCACCGCGGGCGACAGGGACACCCAGGTCGTGGTGTCGTGGGTGAGGTCGGGCAGCGCCACCAGCAGGATCGCTCCCCACACCGCGCCCGACAGGCTGCCCAGGCCGCCGATCACCACGGCCATCAGCAGGAACAGCGACAGGGTCAAGGAGAACGCGCCCGGCGAGACGCTCTGCGCCAGCAGCGCCATCAGGCCGCCGCCGAGCCCGGCGCTGGCCGCGCTCACCACGAACGCCAGCACCTGGGTACGCGCCACGTGGATGCCGGACAGCCGCGCGGCCACCTCGTCGTCGCGTACCGCGCGCAGGTTGCGCCCGATCCGGCTGCGCACCAGGTTGGCCAGCAGCAGCATGGTCAGCAGCGCCCCGCACAGCGCGACCCAGGCCTGCCAGCGCTCGTTCGGGAAGTACAGCCCGAGCGACAGCGGCGGCGGCTCCACGGCGACCGACAGGCCCTGCTCGCTGTTGAAGACCTCGTCGAAGGTGACCGTCGCGGCGGGCACCGCGATCGCCACCGCCAGGGTCACGCCGGCCAGGTACGGCCCGCGCAGCCGGGCGGCGGCCAGCCCGATGACCGCACCGGCGGCCATGGTGACCAGCACGCCCAGGGCCAGCGACAGCGGCAGCACCTGGTTGCCGGTGATCCCCCGGTCGGCGAGCGCGTTCTGGGTCAGCGCCACGGTGTACGCGCCGACGGCCATCAGCGCGCCGTGCCCCAGCGACAGCTGCCCGTTCATGCCGACGAGCAGGGTCAGCCCGGCCGTCGCGCACAGATAGGCGGCGACTGTGGCCAGCTGGAAGTTGCGGAACGGGTCGAGCTGCTGGGTCAGCAGGAACAGCACGACCCCGGCGAGCACGGTGAGCAGCAGATGGCGCAGCAGGGTCGACCGGTTCAGGAAGCCCGGCAGGGCCAGTGCCCGGCGTGGTGCGGGGGCCGTCGCAGGCGCGGTCGGAGTGATCGTCTGCTCGCTCATGCCTTCTCCTCGCTGCGCTCGTCGGCGGCACGAGTTCCTGCCGACATGATTCGCTCGCTCCGCTCGTTCATGCCTGCCTCGCCACGGTGCTGGAGAAGAGGCCGCCGGGGCGGACCAGCAGCACCGCGAGCAGCAGCACCAGCACTGCCATCGGGGTGACGTCGCTGCCCAGGTAGCCGCTGACGTACGAGAGGATCAGGCCGACGGTCAGGCCGCCGACCACCGCGCCCGGTGGGCTGTCGAGTCCACCGACCACCGCGGCGGTGAACGCGGACACGAACACCAGGTCCATGGCGTGCGGGTGCAGGCCCAGCTCGGTGGGGATGACCAGCAGCGCGGCGAGCGCGCCGACCGCCGAGGCCAGCGCCCAGCCCAGCGTCAGCATGCCGCCGACGTTCACGCCGAGCAGCCGCGACACCTCGGGGGCGAAGGCCGAGGCCCGCATCCGCAGGCCGACGGAGGTACGCGTGAACAGCAGCGCGAGCCCGACCAGCACCAGCAGCACCGCTCCGAAGACGAACAGGTCGTATCGCGACAGCAGCGGCACGTCACCCACGCTCAGCGCGGTACGGCTGAACGGGGTGCCCGCGGGCAGGAACTCGTTGCCGTACACCATGCCCAGCACAGCCTGCAGCACCAGCACCAGGCCCAGCGCGACGATCACCTCGGACAGCGGTGAGGCGTGGTCCACGAAGCGCATCACCGCCCGCTCGACGACCACGCCGATCAGCAGCCCGCCGAGCAGCGCCGCGGCGAAGCCCAGCCAGTACGAGCCGGTCGCCGTGGTGACGCTGTAACCGGCGTACGCCGCGGCGACCGCCATCGCGCCCTGGGCGAAGTTGACGATGCGCGCGGCCCGCCAGATCAGCACCAGGGCCAGCGCGAACGCGGCCAGCACCGCCCCCTTGGACAGGCCGTCGAACGTGAGGAACACGAAGCGGTCCAACGGATACCTCCTTCTAGCTCTTGTCGGGGCGGGCTCAGAAGCCCAGGTAGGCGTGGCGCAGTTCCTCGTCGTCGCGCAGCCGGTCGGCGCTGGTCGCGGTGACGATCCGGCCCAGCGACATGACCACGGCCTCGTCGGCGACCGACAGCGCGCTGCGCACGTTCTGCTCCACCAGCAGCACGGTCAGCCCGGTGGTGTCGCGCAGCTGCCGCAGCAGCGCCATGATCTGGGCGATGACCCGGGGCGCGAGGCCCAGCGACGGCTCGTCGAGCAGCAGCAGCCTCGGGCGGGCGACCAGGGCGCGGCCCAGCGCCAGCATCTGCCGCTCGCCGCCGGAGAGCTGGTGACCCGCGCTGCGGCGACGCTGCGCCAAGGGCTCGAACAGCTCGTACACCTCGGTCAGCGCCTTGGCCGCGTCGGCGCGGTCACGCCGCCACAGCCCGCCGAGCCGCAGGTTCTCGTCGACGGTCAGTTCGGCGACCACGCCGCGGCCCTCGGGCACGTGCGCCATGCCCCGGCGCACCAGCTGCTCCACCGGCACGTCGCGCAGCGGCCGGCCGCCGTAGACGACCTCGCCGCCGCTCGGCTTGACCAGCCCGGACAGGGTGCGCAGCAGCGTGGTCTTGCCCGCGCCGTTGGCCCCGAGCACCGCCGCGATGGTCCCGGCCCGCACGGTGAGGTCGACCTCCTGCAGCACGGGCGCCGCGCCATACCCGGCGGTCAGGCCGTTGACCTGGAGGATCACGTCGTCAGCGGTCATGCCGAAGCCTCCTGGCGGCTGGTGGTCGGGGTGGCCGCGTCGGCCTCGGCTCCGAGGTAGGCCTCGGCGACCGCAGGGTCGTCGCGCACCTCCTGCGGGGTGCCGGTGGCGATGAGCCGTCCGAAGTCGAGGACCGCGATCCGGTCGCAGACCTGCATGACGAGATCCATGTGGTGTTCGACCAGCATCACCGAGCAGCCCGCCGCGGCCGGCAGGGTGGTGATCAGCGCGGCCAGCTCCTCGATGTCCTGCGCGCCCAGCCCGCCCGCGGGCTCGTCGAGCAGCAGCAGGCGGGGGCGGCCGGCAAGCGCGCGGGCCAGCGCGACGCGCTTGCCGACCGCGTAGGGCAGGGTGCCGGGCAGCGCCGCCGCGTACGCCCCGACGTCGAAGCGGTCGAGCAGGGCCAGCGCCTCCTCGCGCAGCCGCCGCTCGTCGCGGTCGCTGCGCGGCAGGCCGAGCAGGCCGGAGAAGAAACCGGCGCGGGCGGTGCAGGTCGCGCCCGCCATCACGTTCTCCAGCACGGTCAGCCCGCGGAACAGGCCGACGCCCTGCAGCGTGCGGGCGATGCCGAGCCCGGCCAGCCGGTGCGGGGCGGGCGTCAGGCGCGCGCCGTTGAGTTCGAGGGTGCCCGAGGTCGGCCGGACCAGCCCGCAGACCACGTTGAACAGCGTGGTCTTGCCCGCCCCGTTCGGGCCGATGACCCCGACGACCTGCCCGGGGGCCACCTCCAGCGACACGTCGTCGAGTGCGGTCAGCCCGCCGAAGCGCACCCCGATGCCCCGCAGGAACAGGCTGTGGCCTGCCGCGTGTGTCTGCCCGGAAGGCGGTCTCATCGTCACCTCTACAGGTCGGTCGGGGTCGATATGAGGGAGGGCTAAGTTATTACACTAGGAGTGTAGGTTTGGGAAACCGCTCGTCAATACCCTTGTTACGACCCCGTGACCTCACTGCGCGAAGCCGTTCAAATCACGTGATCCACGGGCACGAAGAAGCCCGCCGTCCGCACCGGACACCGTCTAGTCGATCTTTATATGCACGCTCGGTGAAGCAACCCGGTCAGGCGGGCGCGAGGTCGGCGAAGGTGGCCAGGACCGCGCGATGCCGCGCCGCCGTGCCGTACGCGACGGACGCGCTCTTGGCCCGCTTCAGGTAGAGGTGCGCCGGGTGTTCCCAGGTGAAGCCGATGCCGCCGTGCATCTGCACGCACTCCTCCGCCGCCCGCACCGCGAGCGGGCCGTTGTGCGCCTGGGCCAGGGATGCCGCGAGCCGCGCGTCGGGGTCGCCGGCCGCCGCGCAGGCCACGGCGTGCCGCGCCACCGCCCGCGCCTGCACCAGTTCCACCCACAGGTCGGCCAGCCGGTGCTTGAGCGCCTGGAACGAGCCGACCGGCCGCCCGAACTGGTAGCGGGTGCGCAGATGCTCCACCGTCGTGTCCAGACACCACTGGGCCAACCCGAGCTGCTCCGAGGCCAGCAGCGCCGCGCCCGCGACCAGCGCGGCGTCCAGCGCTGTGGCGGCCCGGTCCCCTGCCGCCAGCAGCCGCGCGGGCGCGTTCCACATCGCAAGGTCGCACAGCGGCCGCGTCTCGTCCAGCGACACCACGCCGGTCCGCCGCATGCCGGGGGCGTCCGCCTCTACCGCGAACAGCGCTCCGCCCGCGGGCACCAGCAGCACCCGCGCCCGCGATGCGTCGGCGACGCTGCTCACCCGGCCGTTGAGCAGCGGGCTGCCGTCCGCTGCGGTCGACACCTCGACGTCCGGCAACCGCGGACCGGCCGCCCCGTTCGGCGGGGCCGGCGCCGGGCCGATGTCGAACGGCACCGCGAGCGCCACCACCCCGCCGCCCGCCAGTTCGCGGAGCAGGTCGGTCTCGCTGAGGTGCAGCAGCACCTGACCGGCGACCGCGACCCCGAGATAGGGCACCGGCGCGGCGGCGCGGCCGAGTTCCTCCAGCACCACCGCGGTCTCGGCGAGCGTCGCGCCCGCGCCGCCCAGGTGTTCGGGCACGGCGAGAGCCGCCAGCCCGGTCTCCACGGACAGCAGCCGCCACAGGTCGGCGTCGTCCGGTTCGGGGCTCTCGGCGACCTTGAGCACCCGCGCCCAGCCGGCGTGGTCGGCGAGCATCGCGCGCACCGAGTCGCGCAGCTGCTCCTGCTCTTCGGTGTAGCGCAGGTCGAGGGTCATCGGGGCAGGTCCTTCCAGGCGACGCCGGTGTCCTGACGTGGCTCGGCGGGCAGGCCGAGCACCCGCTCGGCGACGATGTTGCGCAGCACCTCGGAGGTGCCGCCCTCGATGGAGTTGCCCTTGGCGCGCAGCCAGCGGTAGGTGGGGCCGCGGCCGATCAGGTCCAGCTCCTCGGGGCGGTCGGCGCGCCAGTGGTCGTGCCGCAGGCCCTCCGCGCCGAGCAGCTCCACTTCGGTGCCGGAGATCTGCTGGGTGAGCGCGGCGAAGGCGAGCTTCATCGCCGAACCCTCGGGGCCGGGTTCACCCGCGGCCAGCTGCTGGCGCAGCCGGAGGCCGGTCAGCCGCAGCGCCTCGGCGCGCACCCACAGCCGCAGCACCTCGTCGTGCAACGCGGGGCTGCGCAGCTCAGGCCGCTGCCGCCAGGTGCGGGCCAGCACGCCGATCATCCCGCCCTCGCGGGGCAGCGCTGCCCCGCCGATGGCGACGCGCTCGTTCATCAGCGTGGTACGCGCCACCGCCCAGCCCTCGCCGACCGCGCCGAGCCGCAGCTCGTCGCCCAGGCGTACGCCCGACAGGAAAACCTCGTTGAACTCGGCTTCGCCGGTGGCCTGCCGCAGCGGGCGCACCTCGACGCCGGGGGCGTGCATGTCGCACAGGAAGTAGGTCAGCCCGGCGTGCTTGGCCACGGCCGGGTCGGTGCGGGCGAGCAGGATGCCCCAGCGCGCCTGGTGCGCCATGGACGTCCACACCTTCTGCCCGTCGATCACCCAGCCGTCGCCGTCGCGTACGGCGCGGGTGGCGACGCCGGCCAGGTCGGACCCGGCGCCGGGCTCGCTGAACAGCTGGCACCAGACCTCCTCGGCCGTCCACAGCGGACGCAGGAAGCGTTCGCGCTGCTCGGCGGTGCCGTGGCGCAGGATGGTCGGGGCGGCCATGCCCAGGCCGATGCCGATGCGGCGCGGGCTGTTGTCCGGCGCGCCCGCCGCGGCGAAGCGCTGGTCCACCACCGGTTGCAGCACCCTCGGTGCACCGAGCCCGCCGAGCCCGACCGGATAGTGCACCCAGGCCAGCCCGGCATCGAACCGGGCGCGCAGGAACTCCAGCCGGTCGCCGGCCGGATCGTGCCCGGCCAGGAAGCCGTCGATCCGTTCCCGCAGGCTCTCGGCCGTCACCGGCTCCGCCGCGCTCGCCCCCACCTCGGCCCCCTTCGCCGCAAACTTGATGCACTGCGAGTGCAATATAAGCGCGGGACGGCCGCTGCGGAAGAGGGCGGCCACCGGCGATGATCGCGAGCCGCAAGACCGGTGATTTCGCCGATGTCTCCGGCGCGTTACGACCGGACAGTGTCCTGATTACCCAGCGTGCTCCCCGGTGCCGCCGATCGTCGCCGGGACGGGGCGAGAGGAGACGTCAGGTGCCTGAACTCGGCGTACGTGCGCAACGGCGGGGATGGCGGTGGCTGCTGCTGATCCCGATCCTCGCCCCGCTGCCGGTCGGCCTCTACAACCGGCTGGAGCCGCAGCTGTGGGGTGTCCCGTTCTTCTACTGGTATCAGATCGGCTGCGCGGTGCTGGCCATGGCGGTCACGACGCTCGTGCACCGGCTGACCCGGGCGGGGCGGTGACCGTGGACGCACGTCAGGTCGAGATCGGCGTCTTCGCCGTGCTGCTGGGCGCCATGCTGGTGCTCGGCTTCGCCGCCGCGCGCTGGCGGCGGCCGCCGAGCCTGCACTCACTGGAGGAGTGGGGCGTCGGCGGGCGCGCGTTCGGCAACTGGGTCACCTGGTTCCTGCTCGGCGGCAGCATGTACACCGCGTACACCTACATCGCCGTGCCCGCCCTGGTGTACGGCGTCGGCGCAGCGGGCTTCTTCGCGGTCCCGTTCGCCATCATGACCGCGCCGATGGCGTACCTGATCAGCACGCGCACCTGGTCGGTCTCGCACGCGCACGGCTTCGTGACCTCGGCCGAGTTCACCCGGGCCCGATTCGGCTCGCGCGGGCTGGCCGCCCTGGTCGCGGTCACCGGCATCGTGGCCACCATGCCGTACATCGCGGTGCAGCTCGTGGCGCTGCAGGCGGTGATGAAGACGCTCGGGGTCACCGGCGAGTGGCCGCTCACCGTCGCGGTGCTCGTCGCGTCGTTCTGCACGTTCCGGTCCGGGCTGCGCGCCCCCGCGCTGCTGTCCATCGCCAAGGACGTGCTGCTGCTGTGGCTGGTGCTGGCGATCGTGCTGCTGGTCGCCATGTCCGGCGGCTGGTCGGCGGCGTTCCGCGGGTCCGGTGAGCGCTTCACCGCCGACGTCTCCCCCGCCAGCGGGCTGCTGCTGCCCGAGGGCGGCTGGCTCGGCTACCTGACCCTGGTGCTCGGCTCCGCGCTGGCCATCTTCGCTTACCCGCACGCGCTGACCGGCATCCTGGCCGCGCGCGACCGGGCCACGGTGCAGCGCAACGCCGCCGCGCTGCCGGTGTACTGCCTGGCGCTGGGGCTGGTCGCGATGCTCGGCTTCTTCGCGATCGGGCAGGGCGTGCGGCCGGTCGGCGGGGACCTGAACACGGTCGTGCCGCAGCTGTTCCACGAGGTGTTCCCGGCCTGGTGCGCCGGCATCGCGTACGCCGCCGTCGGCGTCGCCGCGCTGATCCCCGCCGCGGTCATGTCGATCGCCGCCGCGAACCTGTTCACCCGCTCCATCTACCGCGAGTACCTGCGCCCCGGCGCGTCGCCGCGCGAGGAGGCCCGGGTCAGCCGCTGGGTGTCGCTGCTTGCCAAGTTCGGCGCGCTCGTCTTCATCCTGCTGCTGGACCCGCAGTTTTCCATCGAGTTCCAGCTCATCGGCGGCGTCATCGTGCTACAGACGGTGCCCGCCGTGGTGCTCGGCCTGTGGACGAACTGGTTCCACCGCTGGGCGCTGGCCGCGGGCCTGCTCGGCGGCCTGGCCACCGGCCTGTTCCTGCTCTACCTGGTCCCGCAACGCGCCCCCGACGGCCGCATCGTCAAGGCCCACTTCGGCGGCTCCAACCTGCCGCTGTCCCAGCTCGGCCTCGACAGCCGCTCCGCCGTCTACACCGGCCTGATCGCCCTGGCCGTGAACCTCGTCATCGTCGTCGCCGCCACCCTCCTGCTGCGCGCCCTGCGCGTCCCCGCCGGCGTCGACGCCACCCACCCCGCCGACTACCACGCCGACGCCACCACGACCGGCCCGACCAGCACCGCCCCCCGCCACTCCGACTCCCTGCTCGACGGCCCGTCCCGCCCCCGCGTCGGCGCCCACGCCGCCCGCTGACAGCGAAAGGAGGGGCACCTTCACATCGCTCCGCGATGTGAAGGTGCCCCTCCCGACAAGGAACAGCCTCTGAACTGCGCCAGGCCGCGCCACCCCGAAGGGCGGCGCGGCCTGAGGCTGCGTGGTGGTGCGTTGTGTCAGGCGGCGTACGGACCCTGGCCGTACTTGGCCAGCACCAGGTTGGCGGCCAGCTTCTCCCACTTGGCGTAGTGGTCGGGGAAGGCCGAGACCTGCACCGTCTGAGCGGCGTCGGTCAGCGCCATCCTGTCGTAGCCCTCGACGTTCTTCAGGCCGTTGTAGAAGGCCTTCGAGGAGTAGACCGGGTCGGTGATCTCAGCCGGGGTGCCCCAGCCGGCCGACGGGCGCTGCTGGAACAGGCCCAGCGAGTCGTGGTCGTTCATGTCACCCAGGTGACCCAGGTTGCGCAGGGTCGACTCCTGGGCGGCGGTCGCGACCGCGATCACCCACGCGCGCGGCGGCAGGCCCATCTTCTGGCCGGTCTCGATGATGACCTCCGCGTTGTGCTTCTGCTCCGCGGTGGGCTGGAAAGTCTCCTGGTATTCCGCGACCGGAGCCGGCATGAGCTGCTGGCGGCTGGGCGCCTTGGCGGACTGTTGGGCCTGCTTGATGGCGGGAGCCTTGGTAGCCGGCTTCGCGGCGGGAGCCGCGGCGACGGCCTTGGCCTGCACAGCGGCGGCCTCGGTGGCGGGCGCCGCGAATGCCTGGGCGACAGCCTTGGCCTCGGGCGCGGTGGCAGCCGCGGGGTTGGCGCTGGCGGGCGAGCCGGCGATGCCGGTGAGCACTGCCATGCCGGTGGCGGCGAGTACTGCCCGGAAGGACACGCGCTTGAGTGCGGGCAGGTGCCGTGCCATCAGGTCGACGTTGACCACGAGTAGGTCCCTTCGTTGGGATTGCGTACGAGGGGTTTTAACCGAGGGGGCGTTTCCGGTGTTCCGGACTTGTACCCTTTGTGGTCCAGGTCTCGCGTTCCCGGCAGCCGGCCCCTCGGCAGCCGGGACGAACTACGCAGGTAGCCCCTGACCTGGCCATATCTCCGGCCGCCGGTGAGCTGCGAGGCGATAAGGTATACGAAAAGCTGTCATAATTGCCTAATTCGGGCCGCATGTCGCCCCGCCGGAAGGAGGAGCGTGTCAGCCCGCAAAGTGATGGCCTGGTACGGCGCCTGGATGGCCGTCCTGGCGGCGCTGTTCTATGCCCTGCCCGGCTGGCACATCCTGCTCTGGAGCACGATCGGCCTCAGCAGCGCCGGCGCCATCGGGTACGGGCTGTACCGCTACCGCCCACGCCGCTGGTCCCCCTGGTTGTGGATCATCGCCGGGCTGCTCCTGCTCTCCTCCGGCGACACGCTCTACAACGTCATGACCGACGTGCTGGGCAAGGTGAACCCGTTCCCCTCCCCGGCCGACATGCTCTACCTGGCGATGTACCCCGCCGTCACGATCGGCCTGCTCGGCCTGTCGAAGGCGGGCGCGGCCAGCAGGGACCGCACCGTGCCGCTGGACGCCCTGATCGTCACGGCCGGGCTCGGCCTGCTCTCGTGGATCTTCCTGATCAGCCCGCAGATCCTCAACCAGGACCTGACCATGAGCCAGCGCCTGGTCTCGGTGGCCTATCCGTTAGGCGACATCCTGATCCTGGCCACGGTGGGCCGGCTGATCGCCGTGGTGCCGTTCAGCCCCACGGTGGCGCTGCTGACCGTGGGCGCGGTCGGCCTGCTGGCCGCCGACGTCATGTACGGCCTGGTCCAGCTGCACGGCTACTGGACCGTCGGCGGCCCGGTCGACCTGGGCTGGATCGTCTTCTACGCGTGCTGGGGCGCGGCCGCGCTGCACCCGTCGATGGCCGACCTGACCACCCCCCGCGTGGTCAGACCGCGCGAGATGCGCGCCATGCACCAGGCGCTGCTCACCCTGTTCGTGCTCATCCCGCTCGCGGTGCTGGTGGTGGGCGTGGGACAGGGGCGACTGAAGTATCCGATGGTCATCGTCGCGTTCGTGGTGACCACGGTCCTGCTGGCGCTGATCCGACTGTTCGGCGTGGTCAACAGCTATCGCGGCAACACCATGCGCACCAGCGGCATCCGCGCCAGCAACGCCGCGCTGATGTCGGCGACCACGGTGGAGGGGGTCACCTGGGCCCTCAAACGCACGGCGGAGCGGCTGCTGCCACCCGGCTCGGACTACCGCGTGGCGATGGTGATGAACGACGGCACGGCGCCCGAGCTGTTCCAGCCGGCGCCCACCACCATGGGCTCGCGGCTGCGCTTCACCAAGTCGCTGCCCCCGGACATCGCGGCCCAGATGGGCGATTTCGAGATCACCATGATCTGCCCGCTCGCCCTGGAGGACCGTCCCACCGGCGACCCGCACATCGGCATGCTGCTGATCTCGTCCGACGAGAACTCGCTCAGCTACCTGCAGCTGCCGATGGAGCTGGTCGCCTCGCAGGCGGCGCTCGCCATCGAGCGGATCATGCTGAGCAACGAGATCATCCGGCACAACAGCGAGCAGTACTTCCGCACCCTGGTGCACAACACCTCGGACGTGATCCTGATCGTCGAACCGGACGGCGGGCGCATCCGGTACGCCAGCCCCTCCGCCCCGTCGGTCTTCGGCACCGCGGAACTTCCCGGCAAGAACCTGTCGCAACTGGTCGACAGCCCGCACCACGCCCTGGTCGCCGATCTGTTCCGGCTGGCGGCGGCGGAGGACGACGCGGTCGACACCGCCGACTGGACCGTGCTGCGGCCCGACGGCACGGCCGTGCAGACCGAGGTCTCCTGCCGTGACCTGCGTGACGAGACGACCGTCAACGGCCTGGTGGTGACTCTGCGCGACGTCACCGACCAGCGCCGGATGGAGTCCGAGCTGACCCATCTGGCCTACCACGACTCGCTCACCGGGCTGGCCAACCGGGTGCGCTTCGCCGAGCGCATCGGCCAGGCCATCGCCCGTGCCGACGCCGACGGCAGCGTCGTCGGCGTGCTCTTCATCGACCTCGACGACTTCAAGGTGGTCAACGACACGCTCGGCCACGAGCACGGCGACCGGCTGCTGCGCGCGGTCGGCCAGCGCCTGGCGGCCGTCCTGCGCACCGACGACGTGGCGGCGCGGCTCGGCGGCGACGAGTTCGCCGCCCTGATCGAGGGCGCGCCGGACGCGGCCACCATCGACGACGTCGCCGACCGGATCGTGGAGGCGCTGGCCGAGCCGTTCACCATCGACGACCGGCTGGTCTCCGGCATCGCCAGCATCGGCATCGCCACCAGCGCCGACGCCCGCAGCGCCCCGGAACTGCTGCGCCAGGCCGACCTGGCGCTGTACGTCGCCAAGGGCGAGGGCAAAGGCCAGTGGCGGCGCTACCAGCCCGACCTGCACACGGCGATCGTGGAACGGCTGGAGCTGCGCACCGAGCTGGACCGGGCCATCGCCGCCAAGGAGTTCACGGTCGAGTTCCAGCCCATCGTCGAGCTGCGCACCGGGGTCACCGCCGGGTACGAGGCGCTGGTGCGGTGGAACCACCCCACCCGGGGCCGGCTGCTGCCCGGCGAGTTCATCGAGGTGGCCGAGGAGTCCGGGCAGATCGTGGGGATCGGCAACGAGGTGCTGCACCAGGCCGTGGCCGCCGCCGCGCGGTGGCAGCGCGAGGCCGGGCCGGCCGCGGTGCCGTACGTCAGCATCAACGTCTCCGCGCGCCAGTTCCGCACCCCGGGCTTCGTGGCCAGCCTGCACGAGACCCTGGCCGAGGAGGGTCTGCCGCCGCACCAGCTCATGCTGGAGATCACCGAGAGCCTGCTGCTGCGCGACGACGACGGGGTCTGGGAAGACCTCACCGAGCTGCGCACCACCGGCATCCGGGTGGCCATCGACGACTTCGGCACCGGGTACTCGTCACTGAGCTACCTGCGCCACGTGCCGCTGGACGTGGTGAAGATCGACCGGCTGTTCACCAGCACCATCGCCTCCTCGGCGCAGCAGGCCGCACTGGTCGACGGCATCGTCCGGCTGGCGCACACGCTCGGCCTGCAGGTGATCGCCGAGGGCATCGAGCGCACCGTGGAACGCGACCTGCTCTCCCGCATCGGCTGCCGCTACGGCCAGGGCTTCCTCTTCGCCCGCCCGCTCACCGGCGAGCAGGCCATCAACCTCATCACCGAGCAGAAGGTGGCCGCATGACGCTCGCGACCCGTCCCGGCAGGACCGCGCAAGGCCAGGTGGCGGCGTGACCAAGGCGTCGCCGCATCTGCCGGATGCGCACAAGGTGCCGTCGGTCGACCAGCTCGACCGGCTGCGCGCGGTGACCCCGATGTACGACGCGGTCATCGACGAGGTCGACGGCCGGCGCATCCGCGTGGGCGGCACCTGGCTGACCGACTTCGCGTCCTGCAACTACCTCGGCTTCGACCTCGACGAGGAGATCATCACGGCCGGCGAGCGGGCGGTGCGCCGGTGGGGCACCCATCCGGGCTGGTCGCGCCTGCTGGGCAGCCCGCGGCTCTACCCGGACATCGAGGAGCGGCTCACCGACCTGCTCGGCGCGCCCGACACCCTGGTCCTGCCGACGATCACGCACATCCACCTCTCGGTGCTGCCCGCGCTGGTCGGCAGCGGCGCGGTGTTCGTGGAGGCCGGGGCCCACAAGACCATCTACGACGGCGGCTCGTACGCCCGCGGGCTCGGCGCGCAGCTCCACCGCTGGCACGCCGACGACCCCGACGAGCTGGTGCGGCTGCTGCGCTCGGCCGACACCGCCCACCCCCGCGTGGTATGCCTCGACGGCGTCAACAGCATGACCGGCAACATCCCCGACCTGCCCGCCCTGGCGAAGATCTGCCGCGAGTGGGGCGCGCTGCTCTACGTCGACGACGCGCACGGCTTCGGCGTCATCGGCGAACGCGGCGACGGCGCGCCCACCCCGTACGGGAGCCGCGGCAACGCGGTGGTGCGGCACTGTGGGCAGACGTACGACGACGTGGTGCTCGTCGGCGGGTTCTCCAAGGCGTACTCCGCGCTGCTGGCGTTCGTCGCGGTGCCGACCGCGCTGAAGGAGCGCCTGAAACTGGCCGCGCCGCCCTACCTCTACTCCGGACCCTCACCGGTGCACTCGCTGGCGGCGGTGCTGGCCGGGTTCGACGTCAACGAGACCCGCGGCGATCAGCTGCGGCACACGCTGCACCGGCTGACCGCCCGGGTGCTGGCGCACCTGCGCTCGCTGGGCGTGCACACCCCCAACCGGGACCAGACGCCGGTCATCGAGCTGCCGCTGGCGCCCGGCCAGGACCTGGCCGACGTGGCCCGCCTGCTCTGGCGGCGCGGCGTGTACGTCACGCTCGCCGCGTACCCGCTGGTGCCCCGGGGGCAGGTCGGTTTCCGGGTGCAGCTGACCTCGGTGCACACCGACGAACAGGTCGACCACCTCAACACGGTGCTGACCGAACTGGACGGCCGCGGCGCCCTGCGCCGCGCTCTGGCTTGACCGCGACGGGCCGGGGCAGGATGGGGCGATGAGCGCTGGAGCGGATCGGGATCGGGATGTGGCGGGGCGGCCCCGGAACGCGCGGCCCCGGGACGAGCTGGGACGCCCGCTGCCGCACGGTGCGCCGGGGGTGCCGACCACCCCGGACGATCTGCGGCTGCCGCCCGACGAGGCTCTCGCCCAAGCCCAGCGGCTGCTGGACGAGGGGCGCGCGTTCCACGCGCACGAGATCCTGGAGGGCGCGTGGAAGGCGGCCCCCGACCCGGAGCGGGAGCTGTGGCGCGGGCTCGCGCAGCTCGCGGTCGGCCTCACCCACGCCCGGCGGGGCAACGCCACCGGAGCCCCGCGCCTGCTGCGCCGCGCCGCCGACCGCATCGCGCCGTACGCGCCGAGCCCGCCCCATGACGTGGCCGTCACCGGCTTGGTCGACTGGTCCCGGGCCCTGGCCACCCGCATCGAGCAGGACGGCCTGGACCGGCTCGGCCCGGACGCGCTCGTCCCGCGCCTGCGCGACCGGCCCTGACGGTCGGCCGGTCCGCGCCGGTCAGCCGAGCGTGATGCCCGTGATCGGGGTGCCTGGCGGCAGGTCGCGGACCTGCTCGTGGATCTGGCCGGCGATGTTCACCGCGACGGTGAAGCTCTCCACGACCACGGACTCGATGGTCACACCTCCGCCGATGACCGGCGGCGGCATGAACGTGTACACCTGGTCGGGTCCGAGCTCCAGACCGAGGTCCGCGGCCTGCGTGGCCAGCCCGCCCAGCAGGTAGCGGTCCTGCCCCTGCTCGGTGGACAGGTCGCGCTCCAGCTCGTCGGCCGAGGCCCAGACCCGGGTGAGGGCGCCCTCGATGGTGTCGAGATACCAGCAGCCGTCCCGGCCGGCCAGGAACACGTCGCCGAACAGCGAGGTGAACAGCGGCTTCCTGCCGTCGAGGCCGAGCCACGACCACGAGTCGAGGGCCTGGGCGTACTGCTGCTCGCTGAACGTCTTGGTGAACCGCATCCGGGCAGTATGCACGACCCGGCGCGGGTCAGCCCGCGGCCAGCGCGAATCCGTCGCCCGCGGCGAAGGTGGCGACGCGATCGAGGCTGGTCTGCACCGTCACCGGGAGGCTGCGGCGCACGGTGCTGCCGTCGCCGAGCCGGCCCGCCCCGTTGTCTCCCCAGGCCACCGCGGGCCGCAGCACCGGCGTGTCCCTGCCCTCGGGGGGCCGCCCCGGTCGGCGCGCCACCCATCAGCGCCAGCAGCGCACCGAACGCCACCACCCCGATTACCCTGCGGTGCTGAGACGTCAGGTGCATGAGACTCCCCCGTGGACGACAGCCGCGGACCCGACCCCGCGCGACACGATTCGTGCCCTTTGTACCCGTGCCCCACCCACCGCCCCACCCGACACGCGGTACGGCCGGAACGACCGCTCACGATCATCCGACTTGCCTGGCAGGTGGGCGAAAGCGCGGCCAAGATACCCACGTCTGCCAGGCACGTCAGACGATCATGGAGTGGTGCGGCGAAGGTTCAGAAGCCGGATACGCGGATCGAGGCGATGACGGACCAGAGGGCGATGCCCACACCTGCGGAGCAGACGGCCGACGTCGTGTAGACCGTCCAGGCGACGGGTGCGCCACGGCGGGCGATCAGGACGGTCACGACGGCCAGGGCGAGCGGCACCTGGACCGCGTCCGACACGACGTATGCCTGAACGAAGGGGTCGTCGATCATCGACCATGACGCGGTGGCCAGGCCGTACATGCCTTCCGCGGCCAGCAGGCCGTACGACAGGCCCGCGGCGGCCGCGGACAGCCCTGGCGAACCGTTGCGCACGACGTGGCCGAGCAGGCCGAAGACCAGCCCCGCGCCGACGGCGAGCACCAGCCAGAAGCCCGCCGCGCGAACCAGGCTGATCAGCCCGTACATGTCGTACGACGAGCCGTCCTCGGTGTAGCCGCCGCTCCAGCGCCGCGACACCACCAGGATGAGCAGGTAGTACACGGCGGTGGCGACGAGCAGCAAGCCGGTGGCGACGACGGGTGCGCGGCGGGCCCGGCGGACCAGGTGACCCGTGACGAACGCGGCCGCTCCCCAGGCGAAGCCGTTGCTGGTCAGCGTCAGCACGATGCGCCCGACGGTCTCGGGCAGCTCGTCCCCGAGGAAGGCCAGCGTGCCGAGCACCGCTCCGGCGGCGAGCACCCAGCGCGGGGACGGGCCGGCCGCCACGGGCGGCTCGACCTCGGTGACGTCCGTGGCGGTCTCCACCGTGGCCATGACCATCCCCCATTCCGGCGCGGAACACAGACTGCGGTTCCACCATCGGCCGACATCATCGCCGAGGCAAGACCCCGGCGCGCGGGGCGGCGGTTTCGCCGCGAGTGCAGTACCGTCGCGGCCGTGACACGGCGTGAGAGCACGGTCAACGGGGTGCGGCTGTCCTTTCTGGAGGAAGGGGTGGCGGGCGGGCCCGTGGTGGTGCTGCTGCACGGGCTGCCCAGTGCGGCGGAGACCTGGGCGCACACCATGGCGGGGCTGGCCGCGACGCACCACCTCTACGCGCTGGACCAGCGCGGCCAGGGCCGCAGCGAGCACCCTGGGATGTACTCGTTCGAGCTGATGCGCGACGACGTGCTCGGCTTCGTGCAGTTCCTGGGCCTACGCGACGTCACGCTGGTCGGGCACTCGGCCGGCGGAACGGTGGCCTGCCTCGTCGCCCAGGAGCGGCCGGGCTGGCTGTCCCGGCTGGTGCTGGAGGACTCCCCGCCACCGTGGCCCGGCGGTCGGCGCTACGAGATCCCGGAACGGCCCGACGGCGAGCTCGACCACGACTGGGCCGTCTTCGCGAGCCTGATGGCACAGGTGAACGACCCCGATCCGGCCTGGTGGGCACGGTTGGACCGGATCGCCGTACCCACTCTGCTGATCCACGGCGGCGCGGCCAGCCCGGTCCCGGCGGACATGGTCGCGGCGGCGGTCGCCCGCATTCCCGACGCCCGCATGGTGACCGTCGAGGCGGGCCACCAGGTGCATCGCAACCAACCGGAGGAGTTCCTCGCCGCCCTGCGGGCCTTCCTGACAGCCGACGACCAGAAGGATGACCTCGACGAACTGGCCCGAGAGGTCGACGCCGCCTGCCGCCTGCGCGGCGAATTCCTGCTCCGCTCCGGGCGCACCGCCACCGAGTACTTCGACAAGTACCGGTTCGAGGCCGATCCCGTGCTGCTCGACGCGCTCGCCGCACGGCTGGCCGCGCTCGTCCCGGCGGGCACCGAGGTGCTGGCGGGGCTGGAGATGGGCGGCATCGCCGTGGTCACCACCCTGGGCCGGCACACCGGGCTGCCGTGCGCCTTCGTGCGCAAGACCGCCAAGGAGTACGGCACCGCCCGGCTCGCCGAGGGCGCGGACGTCACCGGCCGCCGCGTGCTGGTCGTCGAGGACGTGGTCACCTCCGGCGGCCAGATCGCGATCTCGACGCGGCAGTTGCGCGAGCTGGGCGCGACCGTCGAGGACGCGGTGTGCGTCATCGACCGCGAGGAGGGCGGCGCGGCCGCGCTGGCCGCTGACGGCATCACGCTGAGCGCGCTGCTGACCCGCTCCGACCTCGACCGCGCACGGGCCGGCACGGATCGCTAGCCGGGGATACGTTCATCCCCGTCGCCGCCTGTCGTGAAGGGACTTCGCATGCTCCGGCTCACCCGCAAGCGCCTGGTCATCGTCGTGGTCGCGGTGGCGCTGCTCATCGCGGGCGGAGGATACGCGATCCATCGGGCGGCCCGGTTCGACCTCGCGGCGACGGTCCGGCGGCTGGACGCGCTGACGATCAGGATCACCGGCTCCGCTGCCGAGCTGCGCGCCAACGAGTTGCTCAACTACCACCGGGTCGAGGGCGGCACCGCGGCCTGCATGCGCGAACGCGGCCAGCCGTGGCGGATCCATCCGTTCGTCAGCTTCTACCAGGACTTCACCGACGCCGACCTCGGCTACGGCGACGGCTGGGCGGGCGTGCTCGACTCGGTCACCCACCACGGGCGGCGGTTCGTGCGCAACGCGATGGGCAGTGCCCGGCTGCCCGAGGACCCGCTGGCGACGCAGTGGCACCTGGGACCGGACGACGACGTCGACGCCTGGGTGGCGGCGAGCAACTCCTGCCGGGAGAGGTACGAGCACCGCGACTACCACCAGCCTGATCCGCCGATGGGGGCGTACGACCTGGTGAACCTGCCCGGGTTGCAGGGGCGGATCTCATCGCATCCGACGGTGCTCGCCGCGGGGCTGCCGTACTCGTCCTGCATGGCCGAGCGGGGGCATGACGTCGGCTGGGACCGCCGCGACGACTTCCTGTTTCGGAACTGGGACCTGCGCCGGGAGGAGGCCCCGATCGACGGCCGTCCCGCCGGGCCGGGATGGGTGCTGGCGGAGGCCGAGCTGACCGCGCTGTTCCGCGACGACGCCGAGTGCCGGATGCCCGCGTACACGGCCGCGATGCGGCTGCTGTCGTGGCGGCTGGACGCCTGGGAGGCCGAGCATCGTGAGCAGCTCGACCGCATCCGCGCCGACTGGGAGCGCCGCCTCGCCGAGGCCGCGCGGCTGCCCACGGAGATCACGCTGCCCCCGATCGCGCCACGGCCCTCTCCGGGCCCCTGAACCCGCAGGTCACGCCACCGGCAGAGTTAAGAAGGGCACCTTCTACGACGCATGGCGTTGTGCCGGGCTGCTGCTCGTCTCGCTGACGCGAGCCGACGATGCCCTTCCTTTCGGCTTAGGCGACAGTGCGGCCGGCGGTCGCTCACCCCCGTTAGCGACCGCCGGCCTTTCACTGTCCGGGTGGACGCCGTCCCCCAACGGCATCTGTCCACCCATCCCCCTGTGCACTTCGCTCGGCGCCACCAACCTGAAGAACCTGTCTTCCGGCCGGGCCGGCCCGCTGGGACCCCTGGGGCCTTCATCGAGCGTCGCGCCACTGGGGATCACGCTACGTCGCCTGACCTGGGGTCGTCCAGGGCAAACTCAAGATTTTTTCACTGAAAGTAATCGGGGCTCCACTCTCCGCGTTCGCCACGGAGTGCGGATTTCGCACCCGGCCACCGCACGGATGCGCACGGTTTCCGCCGTTTCACGCTTCCTGCGCCACCGGATCGTGCCCGGGTGGGCGATTCGGCTACAGCCGCTGGTACATCACGTGCAGGCCGACGCGGCCGTGACTCGGGTGCTCGAACGCCTCCGGCACCGTGGTGAGGATCTCGAACCCGATCGCCTGCCACAGCCGCACGGCCGCCGTGTTGGTCTCCACCACCGCGTTGAACTGCATGCCGTGGTATCCCTGCGCCCGCGCCCAGTCCAGCACGTGCTCGCCGAGCGCCCGGCCCACGCCGCGGCCGCGGTGGGCCGGGTCGACCATGAAGCTGGCGGTCGCGATGTGCGCGCCCCGGCCCGGCCGGTTCGGGCCCATCTTGGCCGACCCGAGCACGGTGTCCCCGTCCACGGCCACCACGGTCCGGCCCGGGGCCCGCTCCATCCACCACGGCCGGGCCTGTTCGGCCTCCATGCCCTCCGGGAAGGCGTAGGTCTCCCCCGCCGCGACGATCTCGGTGAAGAACGGGTAGATCGCGGGCCAGTCCTGGCCGCTCGCCTCTCGAATGATCACGCCGGGACCCTACCGCCCCCTCGATCATTCGACTTGCCTGGCACCTGTGCGTATCTTGAGCGCCCTTTCGCCCGGTTGCCAGGCAAGTCGAGTGATCTTGGGGGTCAGATCAGGTCCGCGAGGGTCACGTCGGTGGGCGGCGTCGTGACGCGGCGGGTGACCCGGCGGGCTCGGACGTTCGCGGCGTGGGCGGCCGCGCGCAGGGACGCCGCCGCGGCGGTCGCGGCCTCGGTGGCAAGCCAGGCCTGCTTCTCGGTGTCGGCCGCCCGGCGGTAGGCGGTGCGCAGCGACGCGCGGGCGAACTGCGACAGCATCGTCTCCTGCTCGATCGGGTGGCGGCGCGGGTCCCAGCCGGCGCGGTGGGCCAGCGCGTCGCTCAGCTCCAGGGCGGACAGCTGCTGGTGCGAGCAGGCCGACATGGCGGAGCGGTGCAGGTGGCGCTCACGGAAGGCGTACTCGGCGGGGGTCTGCGGGGTGCGCGGCAGCGGCAGCGCGGCGGCGGTCAGCTTGCGGCGTGCCTCGGAGTCGGCCTCGTCGTAGCGCTGCCAGGCGGTCTCCGCCACGTCCTGCGCGGCCAGCCACTCCTCCCGGCGGCGGCGGGCGGTCGCCGCGGCGCGCTCGGCCGCGACGGTCGCCTCGCGGGCCTTGCGGACCAGCGCCTGGGCGTGCGCGGCCAGCAGCGCCTGCTGCTCCAGCACCTCCGGCGCGGGCGCCACCGGCTGGGGCTCCGGCTGGCGGGTGTACAGGGTCAGCGCGCCGATGGCCACGACGGCGAGCACGGCGAGCAGCGACCAGACGAGCGCGGCGTTCGGCAGGTCACGGAGGAACAGGTCCAGGACGACGTTCATGATCGACACCTCGGGGTGGTGGAGGGGTGGACGCGACACCAGGGTTCGTCGCGAGGTGGGGTTACTGCGGTGACAGGGCGCGGCAGGGCGGAAGGGCGGCCACGAGAAAGCTGCACGCCGCGAACATGGCGCGGCGGCGACGGGAGGTTACGCGGGCGGGGCGCGGCTGCCCTGCGCCCGAAGGTGCGCCGATGCCGGCAGCCGGTCGGTGTCCACGACGATGCGGGCCGTCACGGCCGGCGCGGTGGTTCCGATCTGGACGGGTGCGGCCGCCACCGGGGCGGGTGCCGCCTCGTGCCCGGCGGCCTCGGTGCTCGCGGCGGCCTGTGCGGCGTGCGGGCGCGGGGCGGCCTGCGCCGCGGACTGCCCCGCCGAGGGGGCGAGCAGCAGGCTCATCAGGACCAGCGCGGTCAGCAGACGCGCCGAAAGGCGCGCGACCCACCGGATTGGACCGGTGAGCGCGCTGAATGTCACAAAATGAAAACTACCCCGTTCGAGCGAACGTCGCATCCGGAGTGATCGAGACCACAGGACACGGCCGCGCCGGTTCTCTGACAGACTGGCGACCGTCGCTGCCCGACGAACCCGGGGGATCACATGAGCAGCACCGCCTCGCCGATCGTGGAACCCACGCCGACGCTGACCCGCCTCGCACCGGACGTGTACGCGTACCTGCAGCCCGACGGCGGCTGGTGCGTCAGCAACGCGGGAGTGCTGCTCGGCGAGGACGCGGTGACCCTGATCGACGCGACCGCCACCGAACGCCGCGCCCGCCTGCTGGCCGAGCACATCGCCACGCTGACCTGGGCGCCGGTGCGCACCCTGGTGGTCACCCACCGGCACGGCGACCACCACTACGGCGCGCGCACGGTCGCGCCCGACGCGGTCGTCGTCGCGCACGAGAAGGCGCGCGCCGACATCATCGGCGACGGTCTGAACCTGCCCGGCATCTGGCCCGACGTGGCGTGGGGCGAGGTCGCCCCGGCCGTGCCCACGCTCACCTACACCGACCGGCTCACCCTGCACGCCGGGGCGCTGCGGGTGGAGCTGTGGCACCCCGGTCCGGCCCACACCACCGGCGACACCCTGGTCTGGATTCCCGAACACCGCGTGCTGTTCACCGGGGACGTCACGTTCTCCGAGGTCACGCCGCTGTGCCTGATGGGCTCGATCGAGGGCTCGCTGGAGGTGCTGGGGCAGCTCGCCGCACTCGATCCCGCGGTCGTGGTCAGCGGGCACGGCCCGCTCGCCGGGCCGGAGGTGTTCGAGGCCAACGCGGCATACCTGCGCCTGGTGCAGGAGCTGGCCGCCGACGGACTCGCGGCCGGGCTCACCCCGCTGGAGGCCGCCCGCCGCGCCGACCTGGGCCCGTTCAAGACCTGGCTGGACGCCGAGCGGCTGGTCGCCAACCTGCACCGGGCGTACGCCGAGGCGCAGGGTGTCGAACGCGGTGCCGAACTCGACAACTACGCGATCCTCGCCGACGTGGCCGCGTTCAACGGCGGGCGTATCCCCACCTGCCTCGCCTGACGTGGCCGGCTGGTTCCCGCCGTCCGGAGAGCTGCGCAGCGCCGCCTACGCCACGTTCGCCAACACCGTCGGCGGCGGGCTGTGGACCGCGGGCGGCGCGCTGTACCTGACCCGGGTCGCGGGCCTGCCCGCCACCGTGGTCGGCGCGGGCCTGTCCGCCGCCGCACTGGTCGGCCTGGCCGCGAGCGTGCCCGCGGGGCGGTTCGCCGACCACCGCGATCCGCGCTCGCTGCGCGCAGTGCTGCAGGTGCTGCAGGCGGGCGCGGCGCTGATGTTCCTGCTCGTCGACTCGGCGGCGAGCTTCCTGGCGGTCGCCGCCGTCGAGGCGCTGCTGGTCACCGGCAACCTGACGGTGCGGGCCGCGCTCGTCGGCGCACTGGGCCGGACCGCCGGGCGGGTGCATGTCTTCGCGACATTGCGCACGGCCGCGAACACGGGCACCGCCATCGGCGCGGGTCTGGCCGCGCTGGCCCTGGCCGCCGACAGCCCGGCCTGCCCCCGCGGGGCGGAGCCGGTCACCGGCTGACCGGGTCCGGCATCGGCAAACGCCCCCGCCACGCCGGCCCCGCTTCTAGGCTCGGGGCGTGGAACTGCGCGTGTTCACCGAACCCCAGCAGGGCGCCACGTACGAGCAGTTGCTCGGGGTGGCGCGGGCCGCCGAGGACGCCGGGTACGGCGCGTTCTTCCGGTCCGACCACTACCTGAAGATGGGCGACGTGACCGGGCTGCCGGGGCCGACCGACGCGTGGACCACGCTGGCCGGGCTCGCCCGCGACACCAGCCGGATCAGGCTCGGCACGCTGATGACCGCGGCGACGTTCCGCCTGCCGGGGCCGCTGGCGATCAGCGTGGCGCAGGTCGACGCGATGAGCGGCGGCCGGGTCGAGCTGGGCATCGGCGCGGGCTGGTACACCGAGGAGCACGAGGCGTACGGCATTCCTTTCCCGCCCGTCGGCGAGCGCTTCGACCGGCTCGGCGAGCAGTTGCACATCATCACCGGGCTGTGGTCCACCCCGCTCGGCGGCGCGTTCGACTTCCATGGCAAGCACTACACGCTGACCCGGTCACCGGCGCTGCCGAAGCCGGTGCAGCGCCCGTACCCGCCGATCCTGCTCGGCGGCGGCGGCAAGCGGCGCACCCCGGTGCTGGCGGCGCGCTTCGCCGACGAGTTCAACATGCCGTTCGCGAGCGTCGAGGACACGGCAGCGCAGTTCGGGCGGGTCCGGGACGCGTGCGTGCGCACCGGCCGCGACCCGGGCGCGCTGCGCCTGTCGAACGCCCTGGTGCTGTGCTGCGGGCGTACCGACGCCGAGGTGGCCCGCCGTGCGAAGGCGATCGGCCGGGAGGTCGACGAGCTGCGGACCAACGGCCTGGCCGGCTCACCGGCGGAGATCGTCGACAAGATCGGCCGGTACGCCGAGATCGGCGCGCAGCGCGTCTACCTCCAGGTCCTCGACCTGACCGACCTCGACCACCTGGACCTGGTCGCCTCCGAAGTCGCCCCGCAGGTCAGCTGACCCGGCCATGTTCGTCCGTCCTCGTCGGCCGGGCCGACCGGGGCTCCGTGCTGTGCCGGAACCCCGGTCGGGCCGCCGCGTCAGCCCGCCCAGTCGGGCAGCGGCTCGCGCGAGGCCAGCCACTCGGGCGGGATGCCGGCGAGTCCGGTGTACGCGGCCACGATGCCGCCGACGATCGCCGCCGTGGTGTCGACGTCCCCGCCCGCCTCGACGCAGGTGCGGATCGCCGCCGGGTAGTCGTGCAGCATTCGCGCCGCGACCCAGACCGTGAACGGCACCGTGTCCTGCGCGGTGATCGCCGCGCCGTTGCCCAGCTCGTACGCCGCCTCGGCGGCCGGCAGGTGCAGCATCCGCCGCGCCCGGCCGAGCCCCCGGTGCACCCGGCCGGGCGGCGTCAGCGCCCGCACCGCGTCCACGAACGGCCCCGGCTTCGGGCGGGTGCCCGACAGCCGTCCCGCGCAGGCGTGACTCGCGGCCACGGCGACGGCGACCGCCCCGGCCACCCCCTCCGGATGGGCGTGGGTGACCATCGCCGACGCGACGGCCTGCTCGGCGGCGCGGACCGGATCGTCGGGGAAGTACGCGCCCAGTGGCGCGACCCGCATCGCGGCCCCGTTGCCGCACGAGCCCTGCCCTTCGAACGCCTCGGTGGCGGCCTGCTGCCAGGGCGCGCCACCGCGCACCCGCCGCAAGATGATGAACGCGCCCACGCCGTACCCCCGGTTGGGTTCGCAGCGCTGCGCGAACGCCTCGACGAGCCGGTCCGGGTCGATCCCGCCCGCCTCGTTCAGCATCCAGGTGATGGAGCAGGCCATCTCGGTGTCGTCGGTCCATTCCCAGACCGGCGGCGGGACGACGCCCGCCACGAGGTCGGCGACCCTGCGGCCGACCATGAAGTACTGCGCTCCCAGCGCGTCCCCGACGGACAGTCCCGCCAGGCTCTCGGCGGCGTATCCGCGCCGCGTGTTCTCGTGTAGGACGAACCTCATCGTGCCGCCGATCATGTCCCACCGAGTCCACTCCAGCAATCGCTTAACCGACCGCGGACCGGACCTCTGCCAGTAGCGCCATGGCGGCGTCCACATCGGTGACCGCCGCCTCGGCGAGTTCGGCGAACCCGGACGGCGCGATCGGCAGCCGGGCCGCGGAGGCGACGATGCCCTTCTCGTTGACCGTCCAGCGGCCGGCCCGCCCGTGCAGCGCCTGCGCCATCACGCCGACCGAGCGGAACAGGCAGCCCGCGACGTACACCCGGTCCTGCGGCACCTTGCGCGCGCCCGCGATGGAGAACTCCGCCTCCCACAGCCCCGCGACCAGCGCATCCCCGAGCGCCGCCGGGTAGTCGAGCGTCAACTCCCGCAGCTCGGCCAGCTCCCCGGCCGGATCGGCCAGCACCCGGCACAGCGCGACCTCTCCCGCATAGGCGTGGCTGTAGAACCCGAGCGGATGCCCGACCTGCCGTTCGACGGTGTACCGGCCCTCGCGGCAGTCGTCCCACACCGCCCGTACCCGGTCGAGGTCCCGGTAGATCCAGTCGACGGCCTGCCCGTCCACGGTGAGCCAGCCGCCGCCGTCGACCCACGGGCCCCAATCCCCCGGCCGGTGCACGTCGTGCGCGGAAGCCACCTCGGCGGCCAGCGCCCGCAGCGCGTCCACGTCGAGCGGGCCGCGGTAGTACAGCCCGAGGTCGGTGTCACTGTCGGGCCGGTGCTCGCCGCGGGCCCGGCTGCCGCCCAGCACGACGGCCTCCACACCCGGCACCGCCACCAGCCGCTGCGCAAGATCCATTTCCACGGCAGCCCACACTACCCGAGCGGGCCACCGCCTTCAGGACCGCTCTGCACGCCGCAGACGGCACGCACCGGTCAGGACCAGTGGCCGTCCGGCCCGGCGCCGGTCTCGGCGGGCACCCGCAGCCGCATCGCCGTCGCCAGGTCACGGCCGGCGCACAGCAGCCAGCCGTGGCGCAGCTGGCAGTCGTCATGACCGGTGCCGAACCGCGCGACCGGCGTCACCCGCAACACCGCAGCGTCGAGATCGACCCGGCCCAGCCGTCCCGGCTGCCCGAGCGCCAGCTCGACGACCCAGAGCCGGTCCCCGTCGTTGAGCACCGGCGACCAGCCGACCAGGTCGGCGAGCACCGCTCCGGTACGCCGGTCGAGCAGCTGACTGTGGGGACGGTCCACACCCCGGCGACCCGGGTTCAGGAATCCGGCCACGACGGTGCCGCGGCTCGGCACGTCCACCGCCCCGCCCAGCGCGAAGTTCGGCAGGTCGCCGAGGAGCTTGCCGCTGTCCAGGTCGTACAGCTGGGTGTCGTGGAAGTCGGGCCGGGCGCACACGGTGTCCTCGCCGCACAGCGACAGCTCCCACGGCACCATGCCCGGCTTCGGCATCGGGAAGGTCTGCCCCTTGGCGAACGTGGCGCGGTCGTACACCGTGACGGTGGTCGGCAGGGCGGTGCCGCCGCCTTCCGGATACTCCGCCTCGGGTTTCACCAGCAGGTGCCGCTCGGTCGCGTCGACGATCCACGAACCGGGCGGCAGCGTGCCGAGCGTCGTGAGCCGCCCGGTACGCAGGTCGAGTGAGCGCAGCGTGCCCTGGTCGTCGCGGAGCAGCGCCATGTCGCGCTCCACCAGGTTGACCGTGCCCTGCCACGGGGCCCGCCACAGCTGCGCGCCGGTGCGCAGATCGACGCCGACCGAGTCCTCCCTGCAGCCGTTGCACGTGATGGCGACCACCGAACCGGCCGGCGGCCCCACCAGGCTGTGCGGTCGCCGCCACAGCTCACGTCCAGTCCGCAGGTCCAGGCCCACCGTCTGGCTGTGCGACATGTTGGTCACGCCGTCCTCGCGCGCGCTGCCGAGCACGACCAGCACCCCGTCCGAGGCCACATGCGTGGTCACGTTCCCGACGCCCGGATCCGCCGACCACAGTTCCCGGCCGTCGTTCAGGTCGAACACCGCCAGAGTGTCGTCCGGCTCGAGGGAGTAGCTGCGGCGCAGCGCGTACCCGTCGGCGACGACCTCATACTGCTGCCACTCGCCGAGCGGCGGCAGTTCCGTGCTCACCCGGAACGGCCCGCCCCCGGCCGGGCCCGGCAGCGACAGCAGCAGCGCCGCGCTCACCACACCGGACAGACCCCTGGCCCACCACCGCATCGCGGCCTCCCCCGTCACCATCGGACGGACGGCACAGTACGACACCACACCCAATGCCCGCCGCCCTTTAACCACGGGCGGACGGCGCATCCGGTCCGGGCAATCCGCGTACGCTCGCCGCCCCGCCGCATAACGTGGAGATACGCCCTGGCCACCTGCCGGGCGACGCGGCACGAGAGGCGAGCGATGACGCCGAGCGGGGCGGTGCCGGACGCGGCTCCCCCGCGCCCGGCTCTGGTGCTGGGCACGTTGATCTTGGTCGCCGCGGTGGCCAACCTTAACCTGAGCGTGGCCAATGTGGCGCTGCCCGCGATCGGGCGCGCTTTCGACTCGTCGCAGACCATGCTCAACCTGGTTGCCGTCGGCTACTCGCTCGGCCTGGCCGCCTCGGTGCTCTACCTGGGCGCGTTCGGCGACCGCTACGGCCGCAAGCTGCTGCTCATCCTCGGTGTCAGCCTGTCCGTGCCCGCCTGCCTGCTGGCCTCCCACTCCACCTCGGACGTGATGCTGGTGTGCGCCCGGGTGCTGGGCGGCCTCGCCGCCGGCATGGCCTACCCGACCACGCTGGCCCTGATCGCCGCCCTGTGGCGCGGCGCGCCCCGCATCCACGCGATCGCACTGTGGTCGGGCATCGGCGGCGCGATCTCGGCGATGGGCCCGCTGCTGGCCGGAGCCGCGCTGCAGCGGTGGTGGTGGGGCTCGGTCTTCCTGCTCACCCTGCCGCTCGCGCTCGTCGCGCTGATCCTGGCGGTCCGCTGCGTCCCGGCGCACGTCAACGAGTCCACCGAACCGGTCGACCACCTCGGCGGAGTGCTGTCCGTGGTGCTGGTCGCGTCCCTGGTGCTGGCCGTCAACTTCGCGCCGTCCCCCGGGTCCGGCCCGGCCGCGGCCGGGCTGGCGGTGGTCGCGGCCGCCGCGACGATCGCGTTCGTGCTTCGCCAGCGCAGGGCCGCCCATCCGCTGTACGACCTGACGATCGCTGCCCGCCGCACGTTCTGGGTCGCTGCGGTGGCCGGCACCATCGTCTTCGGCTCCCTGATGGGGGCGGTGTTCATCGGGCAGCAGTTCATGCAGAACGTGCTCGGTTACACGGCGCTGCAGGGCGGGGCGGCGATCCTGCCCTCACCGCTGCTGATGACACTCGTCGCGCCGTACTCGGCGAAGCTGGTGGAGCGCCGCGGCTCACGCTTCACGCTGCTGATCGGCTACCTGTTCTGCCTGCTGGCGTTCCTCACCATGCTGCTGCTGTGGCACGAGGACGTCGCCTACTGGCGGGTCGGGCTGGCGTACGCGCTGATCGGGGTCGGGATCGGGCTGGCCGGCACCCCGGCGTCGCGCTCGCTGACCGGCTCGGTGCCGGTCCGGCGCGTCGGCATGGCCTCGGGCACCGCCGACCTGCAGCGCGACCTCGGCGGGGCGATCATGCAGTCGCTGCTCGGGGCGCTGCTCACCGCCGGGTACGTCCGGTCGATCTCCACGCAGGTACGCGAGCTGCCGCAGTCACCGGAGATCGCCCAGGCGGTCGTTTCCGAACTGCAGAAGTCGTTCGCCAGCGCCGCCGACACGGCACAGCGCTACCCGCGCCACGCCGCCGAGATCATCGAGGGCGCCCGCAACGCGTTCCTGGCCGGCGACCGCTGGGCGTACTCCGCCGCGATCGTCGCGATCGGGCTCGGCATGGCCCTGGTCGCCCGGTACTACCCCCGCCACGCCGAGGAGACCCGGCTGCTCGCCTCGTACCAGACGGAGGTCCTCGCCGGACGTTCAGCCGGCTGAGGTCCGGCGGGGACAGTGCGCGGCGGCCGCCGTTGCTAATCTCCCGCGGTGATCCCTCACCGCCGCCTGCTCGCCGCGCTGCTCGTGGCCACCGCCTCCCTCACCGCCTGCACGGAGAGCGGCTCGCCCGCACCGGCCGCCGCCGGCGCCTCGGCGGGTGCCGCAGCCCTCGCCACCCCCGGCACCGCCACCGAATCCGTCGACGACTGCGCCACGGTCAAGACCGCGATGCTGATCGTGTCGATGCGTACGGCCGGGGTCACGGTCGCCGTCACCCTCACCGAGCAGGGCGTGAAGACGCCACGCGAAGGGCTGGACGAGGCCGCCGCGACGCTCGACATGCCGCTGACCATCCTCGACGAGGCCCTCGCCCAGACCACCGGCGAGGACCTGAGGGTCATCGCCGGATCGATCCGGACCGAGGTCACCACGCTTCAGCAGACCCTGCGTTCGGGCACCGACCCGGCGGCGGCCCAGCAGGCGATCGAGAAGTACACCACGGCGCTCGAACAGAAGTCGCAGATCCTGAAGACCCGCTGCCCCTGAGGCCGACGCCCGGCTCAGCCGGGGAACTCGTGCACGACCTCGATCAGCCCGACGATGTGCCGGTTGAACTCGTCCAGCTCCTCGGCCGGCACCCACAGCTCCAGGATGTCCCGCCCGCCGACCTGCTGCACCGGGTAACGCTGCGCGAACTCCCGGTCCACCGCGAACCGGGTGACGTAGCCGGAGCCGCTCGCGGGCACGTTCCAGTCCCGGGCGATCATGATTGCGTACTGCTCGTTGAGCACCGGGTAGAAGATCGGCTGGTCGGGCAGGCGCGGCGGCCAGGCCCGCCAGCCGGACTCGCGTACCAGCTCCAGCTCGTTCGGGCCGGTGGGCCGCCACAGCGTCAACGTCTCGGTCATCATGTGCTCCTCTCGCAGCGGCGCACATTACCGACCTGAGAGGCGGCCCGGCCAGCGGGTTTGCTCAGGCCGGGGCCGGACCGGTCGAGGCGCGTACCACCAGCTCGGGTTCGAACAGCAGCTCATCGTCGGGCACCTGCTCGGCCTCGATCTGGCTGAGCAGCAGCGCCACCGCGGCCTGCCCCATCGCGACGATCGGCTGGCGCACCGTGGTCAGCGGCGGGTCGGTGAACGCCATCAGCCCCGAGTCGTCGAAGCCGACCACGGACACGTCCGCGGGCACCTGCTTGCCGGACCGGCGTACCGCCCGCATCGCCCCGATGGCGAGCACGTCACTGGCGCAGATCAGCCCCGTCGCGCCCTCGGCGACCAGGCGCGCGGCGGCGGCGTGGCCCTCCTCCATGGTGAGCGCGCCATACGCGACCAGCTCGGCCGCGCCCTTGCGGGCGGCCCGGTAGGCGGCCAGCTTGCGCGCCGAGGGCACATGGTCCGCCGGGCCGAGCACCAGCCCGATCCGTTCGTGGCCGAGCGCCGTCAGGTGGGCGTACGCCTGCTCGACCGCGTGCTCCTCGTCCGTGCACACCCGCGGGAACGCCAGCCCGTCCGCGCTCGCGTTGATCAGCACCGTCGGCAGCCCGCGCTCGCGCAACAGCGCGTAATGCTCGTGCGCCGCCCGGGTCTGCTGGTAGAGCCCGCTCGCGAAGATCACGCCGGAGACGTTCTGCTCCAGCAGGATGGTGATGTACTCCGACTCGGCGACCCCGTCGACGGTCCGCGCGCACAGCACCGGCGTGAACCCCTTCTTCGCCAGCGCCCCCGCCATGACCTCGGCAAACCCGGGGAAGATCGGGTTCTGCATCTCCGGCAGCACGATGCCGACCAGCCGGGCCCGTTCGCCGCGCAGCTTGGTCGGCCGCTCGTACCCGAGCACGTCGAGCGCCGACAGCACCGCCGCCCGGGTGGCCTCGGAGATCCCCGGCTTGTTGTTCAGCACCCGCGACACGGTGGCTTCGCTGACTCCGACATGTTGGGCCACCTCGGCCAGCCTCCGCGCCATCGCGCAAGTGTAGAACACCCCAGTGCAAGCCACTTGCAGAAACCGAACCGATCTCACGACCGACAGGAAGTGCGCCTTGTCAGTGGTCGACCTGGCCACCGCGTCGCACGTGAGCCGTCCGCAGCTCGCGAGATGACCGCATCGGAAGCGCCGAGAGGTGCCCAGCCGCCAGCGGCTGGGCACCTCTCGGCGGTTCGACTATGCGGGCAGCTTGGAAAGCTGGAGTTCGATGGCGGTACGGGCCCAATTTGTCAGGTTCTCGGACCACACCTGGTCGGGTCCCGTCGTATTCAGGATGACGACCACGCTCCCCCGCCCGATGTACATGAAGCATCGCACGTTGGCGTCCGCGTCACTGCTGTAGCACGCGGCGGTGGCCTGGTACACGGTTGATTTCAACGTGATGCGCTTAAGTTCGATCTTGGTATGGGTGACCCCCGCCTCGCGATACGACGTGCATTCCCGCAGTACGGACTCCGCCTCGGCGATGACGTCCTTGGCCTTCTGCTTCGGCAGGACAAAGACGTCCTGCGCGACGAGCATCCCGTCTGGGACATTGAACCCGCCTGAGAGCATCCATGACCGAACGTGGGTCAGAGTGTCCTTCGCATCGGCGACAGCGGAGGCAGGACGTTCTCCGCAGGCCGTCACGATGCCCGCGGGGAAGCCTGGCCAGGAAGAGGCGTCAACCAGGCGGGTGGCCTCCTTGCCGGGCATGGCCAGCACCCACTCCAACTGGTCCTCGGTGAGCGTGGCCGTTTCCATCAGCTGAGTGGAAGTGAACGCGGGCACTGGCGACGCAGACGCCGCTGTGGAGGTGGACGACGCCGTGCTCTCCGCTGGTGTGGCTTCGCCGCAGCCACCCGCGAACACGGCAACGACAACGATGGGAAGTGCGAACCGCCTCAAGGTTTGTGCTCCAAGGTGTACGAAGGGATGCGGCACCATACCGCCGCGGCGGACCTCACGTTGACCCTGGTTGACCGAATCTGAAAATCGGGTGAACCCGCGGCGGTGGTCCGCTCAACCACCGCCGCGGGTGGCTCTCACACGGTGCGCAGCCAGGCGGCGGCGTCTGCGGGCAGCCGTCCGCCGTCGAGCTCGGTGCTGGTCAGCAGGACCGCCGAGTGCTCGGGCAGGTCGACCGGCTCGCTGCACAGGTTCACCACGCAGGTGAAGCCGCCGGGCCGGGTGAAGGCGACGACCTGCTCCGGGGTGTCCAGCCAGGTCATCGGACCGTCGCCGAGCCCAGCCTCGGCACCCCGCACGGCCAGCGCCGCCTGGTAGAGCCGCAGCATCGAGCCGGGATCGGCCTGCTGCGCCTCCACGGTCAGGTTGGTCCAATCCGGCTGCGGCAGCCAGGCCGGAGCCGCGCCCGACGGGCTGAACCCATGCGAGGAACCCGACGACGACCAGGGCAGCGGCACCCGGCAGCCGTCGCGGCCCGGGTCGGTGCCGCCGGAACGGTGGTAGATCGGGTCCTGGCGGGTGTCGTCGGGCAGCCGCTCGACGTCGGGCAGGCCCAGTTCCTCGCCCTGGTACACGTACACCGAGCCGGGCAGGGCCAGGGTCAGCAGCGCCGCCGCGCGGGCCCGGCGCAGGCCGAGCGCCTCGTCGGTGGGTGTGAGGTGGCGGGCCTGGCGCAGGCCGTGCTCGAACCCGGTCTCGGCCCGCCCGTAGCGGGTGACGGTACGGGTCACGTCGTGGTTGCACAGCACCCAGGTGCTGGGCGCGCCGACCCCGGCGTGCGAGGCCAGCGTGGCGTCGACGCAGTGGCGCAGCGCCTTGGCGTCCCACGGGCAGCCGAGGAAGTCGAAGTTGAACGCGGCGTGCATCTCGTCGGCGCGCAGGTACTGGGCGAACCGGTCGATGTCGGCGAGCCACACCTCGCCGATCAGGGCCCGCGGGGTCTCGTACGAGTCCGCGACCGTCCGCCACGAACGGTAGATGTCGTGGATCTCGTCGCGGTCGACGAACGGGTGCGGGGTCGGCGGCGCGGCCGGGTCGAAGTCGGCCAGCTCGGGGTCCTTGACGCACATCGCCGCCGAGTCGATCCGGATGCCGTCCACGCCCCGGTCGAACCAGAACCGCAGGATGTCCTCGAACTCGTCGCGGACCAGCGGGTTCTCCCAGTTCAGGTCGGGCTGCTCGGGGGCGAACAGGTGCAGGTACCACTCGCCGTCGGCGACCCTGGTCCAGGCCGGGCCGTTGAAGACGGAGTTCCAGTCGTTGGGCGGCAGCTCACCGTGCTCGCCCCGCCCGGCCCGGAACCAGAACAGATCCCGGGCGGGCGAGCCGGGCCCTTCACCGAGCGCCCGCTGGAACCAGGCGTGGGCGGCGGAGCAGTGGTTGGGCACGATGTCGACGATGATGCGGATGTCGAGCCGGTGCGCCTCGGTGATCAGCGCCTCCGCCTCGGCGAGCGTGCCGAAGGACGGGTCGATGTCGCGGTAGTCGGCCACGTCGTAGCCGGCGTCCGCCATCGGCGAGGGGTACCAGGGGCTGAACCAGATCGCGTTGATGCCGAGGGAGTGCAGGTACCCGAGCTTCGCGCGGATCCCCGCCAGGTCGCCGACGCCGTCGCCGTTCGCGTCGGCGAAGGAGCGTGGGTAGACCTGGTAGATGACGGCGTGCCGCCACCAGTCGCGGGCGTCGTTGTGGAACACGGGTACCTGCCTTCAGTTCAGTGGATCGGTCAGAAGCCGCTGTTGCCGGGGCCGCGGTTGAGCGTGTAACCCAGGCGGTTGATCAACCCGCCGCTCGCGGCGCCGGAGACGGTGACGTACGTGACGTACGCGCTGCCAGCGGCGTTGAGCTCGATCCCGTACGTCCCGGCGCCGTTGACGGTGACGTGGTCGAGCGTGAGGTTGGTGATGTTGCGCTGGAAGCTGAGCAGGATGCCCTGGTACGTGGAGTCGACGATGTCGACGTCCTTGACCAGCACCGGCGCGGTGATGTCGGTGGCCTCCGCGTAGATCCACAGGCCGCCCAGTGACGAGTTCCAGTTGCGCTCGAAGCTGGACGTGCGGGTCAGCGTGTTGCGCTGCACCGAGGTGGTGTTGCTGAACGGCAGCGCCCCGTGCCAGGTGCTGATGGCGATGCCGGACCCGGCGTACACCGAGTCGCTGATCAGGTTGTCCTCGACGCGGTTGCCGTTGCCGCCGTAGATCGCCGCGCCGTTGGCCAGCATCGGCAGCGCCACCGTGTTGAAGGTGAACGCGCTGTTCGTGACGGGCGCCGAGTTGGACCACATGGCCAGCGCGTCGTCGCCGGTGTTGCGCAGCGTGCTCTGGTCCACGCGCACATTGGTCGCGCCGCCGTTGACGTTCACGCCGTCGGCGAAGATGTTGCGCATCCGGGTGCCGACGACATAGAGGCCGTTGGTGCCGGTCGTCGGCCACATGCCGACCTTGGTGTGCTCGATCCAGACGTTGCTGACCAGCGAGCCGGTGCCGAAGTTGCCCTCGATGCCGGCGTCGAACGCGCTGTCGTCGCGGTAGCGCACGTCGCCGGACAGCGTGAAGTCTGCCAGCCGCACGTTCGACCCGGTGGCGAAGAAGCCGCCCTTGCCGTTGGTGCCCTTGATGACGGTGTGCCACACGCCCGCGCCGCGCAGGCTGACGTTCTGGATGTTGAGCCGGGCGTTCGTGACGAACGTGCCGGCCGGCACCCACAGGCCCTTGCCCTGGCTCTGCGCCGCCGAGATGGCGCTGTTGAACGCGTTGGTGTCGTCACCGGTGTCGTTGGCGACGGCCCCGTACGAGGTCACGGTGAGGTAGTCGGCCGGGGCGGACAGGGCCGCCGGGGCGACCTCGGCCTCGATCAGGTCGATCGTGTAGTACGACGCCGACGAGGTCGCGTCCTTCTGCAGCTTGATGACCGTGCCCGCCGGGTACGTGGTGCCGAGCAGCACCCGCACGTCGTCGAAGAAGCGGTGCGGCTCGCCGCCGGCCGGGTTGTTGTTGTACGGGTACGCCCCGTACACCCAGCTGTAGACCGAGCTGAGGGTGACGTCCTGGATCTTCGTGCCGCCCGCGTACAGCGCGAGCGGGTTGGTGTTGCCGGTGCCCGCCGCGTTGTCCGGGATCGAGTAGCGGATCACGAACGCGTTGGCCGGCTTGGTCAGCGTGACCTGCACGTACTGGCCGGTCGACGACAGCTTCACGGCGCGGCGGCCGGACGCCTCCGACGGCTCGGACAGGTAGGCCCGGTTCGGCCCGATCAGCGAAGCGTTGGTACTGCCCGACTCCGCCTCGTACACGGTGTACGGCAGCGTCGCACCACGGGTGGCCAGAGCGGTGCCGCTGCCGACGGTGACGTTGTCCAGCAGCACGTTGCCGGAGTCGCCCGAGTCGTACTGGTAGGCGATGATGTTCAGCCCGGCGCGCAGGGTGAGGCTCTGCGCGGCGGTGAGCCAGCCGGACCCGGCGGGCAGCGACAGCTGGCCGGTCTTGAGGTCGTTGACGTACACCGACACGGTGCGGGCCGCGCCGTTGGTGTTGGTGTAGCGCAGCGTCACCGTGGTCGCCCCGGCCGTGGTGGCGTTGACGGTCCGGACGACCCGGGCCCCGGCCGTGGTCAGGCCGGTGACGTAACCGGTGCCGGTGTAGCCGCCGGTGCCGGTCGCGGTCGACGTGCCGCCCGCGAGGAAGCCGGTCTCCAGCTCGTACGTCACCCCGGTCGGCGGCGGCGTCGGGCTGGTGCTCGGGGTCGGCGTCGGGCTCGGCTGCGTCGTCCCGGACACGGTGATGTTGTCCAGGTTGATGTTGCCGGAGTCGGTGCTGTCGAACTTCAGCGCGACCGTGTTGTTCCCTGAATTCAGCGGCACCGACTCGGCGATGGTGCCCCAGGTGTCCCAGTTGGCGGTGGCCGGGAGGTTGATCTGGCGCAGCTTGCCGCCGTTGACGTACAGCGACAGCGTCATGTTCGCGCCGGTGCCGTTGGCGTAGCGCACGGTCACCGTGGCGGTGCCCGCGCTCGTGACGTTCACGGTGAACGACGTGTTCGCGTTGCCCTTGTTGCCGTCGGTGTAGCCGCCGACGAACCCGGAGCCCGTGTAGCCCGGGTGGTCGGTGGCGACCGTCGCGCCGCCGGACAGCGACGCCGACTCGGCCTCGTACTGGCCCGCGGGCGGGGCGGCGATGTCGGCGACGGTCAGGCTGTCCAGGTTGACGTTGCCCGAGTCGGCGCTGTCGAACTTGTACGACACCGTGCTGTTGCCGTTGGCCAGCGAAACCGTCTCGACCTGGGTCCCCCAGGAGTCCCAGTTGGCGGTGGCGTTGAGGCCGATCTGCTTGATCTTCGCCCCGTTGACGTACAGCGACAGGGTCCTGGTCGCCGTGGTGCCGTTGGCGTAGCGCAGGGTCAGCGTGCGGTTGGCCGTGCCGGACACGTTCACGGTGAACGACGTGTTCGCGTTGCCCTTGTTGCCGTCGGTGTAACCGCCGACGAACCCGGAGCCGGTGTACCCGGTGTGGTCGGTGGCGACCACGGCCCCGCCGGACAGCGACGCCGATTCGGCCTGGTAGATGGTGGTGGCGGCGGCCGCGGGCAGGGCCGTGAGCAGTCCTGCGCCCAGGGTGAGCACGGCCGCGGCGAAGGCGGCCAGCAGGGTGCGAGCGGGGATGCGTGGAGCGGTGCGATGGTGCAGCGTCATTGCGTACTCCCTTCACTTGCGTCGGTGTGTCCCCCGTGGCGGAGCAGCACCGACCGGCCCCCGGGCATGGCGGAACCGGGCGGCGGTGCGTGAGCGGATCTCTCTCCGGCTCGGGCGGCCGGAAGTCTCAGGTGTGCCGGGTCAGCCCTTGATGGCTCCGGCGGACAGGCCGTTGAGGATGCTGCGCTGGAAGACCATGAAGATGATCACCATGGGTATGCTCGCGATCGCGAGGCCCGCGAACATCTCGTTGTTGGTGACCCGGCCGGTGCTGGCCAGCCGGCTCAGCGCCACGCTGATGGTCTGCCCCTCGGCCTCCTGCAGCACCAGCAGCGGCCAGAGGAAGTCCTTCCACGATCCGATGATCGCGAAGATGGAGACCACCGCCAGCACGGGGCGCGACAGCGGCAGGATGATGTGCCACAGCAGCCGCAGCCGCCCCGCGCCGTCGATGCCCGCCGAGTCCAGCAGGTCGTTGGGGATCTGGTCGAAGAAGCGCTTGAGCACGTAGATGTTGAACGCGTTCGCCGCACCCGGCAGCCACAGCGCCCACGGCGTGTTGAGCAGGTTGAACCCGAAGACCGGCACCTCGGCCACGGTCAGGTAGGCGGGCACCAGCAGCGCCGCGGCCGGCAGCATCAGGCTGGCCAGCATGCCGCCCAGCACCACGTTGCCCAGCACCGGCCGCAACTTCGACAGGGCGTACGCCGCAGCGACGTCCACGATCAGCTGGAACAGCCAGCCGCCGAGCGCGTAGCCCGCGGTGTTGAGCAGGTAGCGGCCGATCTCCAGCCGGTTCCACGCGTCGAGGTAGGTCTCGGGGTGCCACTCGGTCGGCCACAGCGTCGGCGACGGCTGCGCCAGTTCGATCGGCGTCTTCATCGCGCCGGTGAGCATCCAGTACAGCGGGAAGATGAAGATCAGCAGGAAGAGCACCGCCATCGTGCCCAGCACCAGGCGGTACACGAGGCGGCCGCGGCCGCGGCGCAGGTCGGCGTCGGAGATCAGGGATCGCGTCAGGGAACTCATCGGGGATCCTCTCAGTCGGCCTTGCGGGTGAGCCGCAGGTAGAGGGCCGAGAACGCGCCGAGCACGATGAACAGCAGCACGCTCATCGCGGCGGCCATGCCGAAGTCGTTGTTGATGGTGAACGCGTACCGGTAGATCAGCACCATCACCGTGATCGTCTCGGGGTTGGTGGTGCCGGTGAGCTGGTACGGCTCGATGAAGACCTGCATCGTCGCGACGATCTGCAGCAGCAGCAGGACCAGCATGATGAAGCGCATCTGCGGGATCGTCACGTGCCGGACGCGCTGCCACACGGTCGCGCCGTCGAGCTCGGCGGCTTCGTACAGCTCGCCCGGGATGCCGGCCAGGCCGGCCAGGTACATGATGGTCGCGCCGCCCATGTTCGCCCAGGTCGAGACGAGCACCAGCGAGATCATCGCCATCTTCGGCGACTGGGTCCAGTCCGAGCCGGGCAGGCCGACGCCGGTCAGGATCGCGTTGAACAGGCCGTTGCCGGGGTCGTAGAAGTACTGCCAGAGCAGCACGCTGACGATCGGCGGCAGCATCACCGGCAGGTACACCGCAAACCGGAAGAAGCCCTTGGCGTGCCGGAACTCGTTGATGACCAGCGCCAGCACGAACGGCACCGCGAACCCGAACAGCAGCGCCAGGCCGGTGAACTCCAGCGTGTTCAGCCAGGCGGTGGCGAACAGCGGGTCGTCGAGCACGGCCGTGTAGTTGTCCATGCCGACCCAGATCGGGTCGGTGACGAAGTTGTCCTGCTGGAAGCTGAGGATGATGCCCTTGACCAGCGGATACCAGGAGAACAGGGCGAAGCAGAGCAGGCCGGCCGCGAGGAACGCGTACGCCTGGAGGTTGTCGCCGATCCTGCGGCGCAGCCGCGCCGTGCGGGCCGAACGCGGCCCCTCGGGCGCACCGGCGCGCCCTGTCCCCCGTGTCACCGCTGCCGAGCTCTGCGGCGCGATCACCGTCATCGTCGTGCTTCCTTCCCTGCTGTGCTGAACCTGGGAGGCAGGTCCCGGGCCGGCGCCGGTGGCTCGTTCGCCACCGGCGCCCCCGCGGCCCGGGACCCTACCGCGTCACTTGACGGTCGACAGGATCTGGTTGACCTGCTTCTCGGCGTCGGCCAGCAGCTTGCTGATGTCGGCGTTCTGGTCCGTCAGCACCTTCTGCATGGCCGTGTCCAGCACCGCGTAGATCTGCTGGGCCAGCGGCGGCTCCAGCTTCAGCGGGATGGTGGTGGCGGTGGCCAGGAACGGGCCGAAGTTCTGCGACGGGATGTTGGCGTGCTTCTTGGTCGCCTCCTCCCACTTGGCCAGCGAGGCGCCGGTCCAGATGTTCGGCTGCGGCAGGCCCACCGGCTGGCCCTTGGCGGCCGCCTTCTCGTTGTCGGCCGCGATGCGGTCCGGGTCGAGCGCGCCACCCTTGAAGGACAGCCAGGTCAGACCAGCCTTGATCTTCTCCGGGCTGAGGCCGGCCTTGAACATGTAGCCGTCGCCGCCGCCCAGGGTGCCCTGGCCGCCCGGGATGCCGCCGAGACCGAAGTCCTCGTACTTGGCCTTGTACTGGTTCACGATGACGGGGAAGTTGTCAGCGGAGCCGATGTACATGCCGAGCTTGCCCGAGGCCATCATCTGCAGCAGGTCTGCCCACTCCAGCAGCTGGCGCTGGCCCATCGTGTTGTCCGTCCAGCGCATGTCCTTCAGCTGCTGCAGGACCTGCTTGCCCTTGTCGTTGTTGAAGGCGGCCTTCCAGGTGTCGCCCTCCTTGACCGCCACGTCGCCGCCGACCGAGTACATCTCGGCGGTGAAGTGCCAGCCACCGGTGTTGTTCTTGCTGTAGTCGCCGTAGCCGACGACGCCGTTGCCCAGCGCCGTGATCTTCTTGGCGGCCTCGCGGACCTCTTCCCAGGTCTTCGGCGGGCTGGCCGGGTCGAGACCGGCCTTGGTGAACAGCGTCCGGTTGTACACCAGACCCAGCGAGTAGTTGGCCACCGGAACGCCGTAGATCTTGCCGTCGCCGCCGGTGAACACCTTCATCAGGTCCGGCTTGACGTCCTTGATCGACGGAAAGTCGGCGAGCTGCGCCGAGATGTCCTGCACCTGGCGCTTGGCGATCAGGGCCGCCGGGTCGGTCAGGTAGACGTAGAAGACGTCCTCCAGCTGCCCTCCGGCCAGCTTGGTGGCGAACGTCTGGGGGTCCATGAACCCCTCTTTGGCATCGATCTTGATGTTCGGGTACTTCGCCTCGAACGCCTTGACGTCGGCCTCGAAGTTCGCGCGGTTGACCGCGTCGGTCGCCGGGGGCATCCCGTTGACGGTGATGGTCACCGGACCGCTGGGGGTCTCCGGCTCATCGCCGGCGCAGGCCGCGCCGAGCATCGTCGTGCCGGCCACCAGCGCGAGCGCCAGCGACTTGCCGAGCAAACGTCGGTTCATCGGTTCTCCGATCCCTTCTGTATGCACACTCCGGCAGCGGCGAGCGCTCCGGTTTTGTTAATCGCGCATTGCAGCCGCGTCGCTCGGGGGTTACCGCGCCGTGGCGTGAGCAGAAGGATAGGCGCGCTCGCGCGCAGAAGTCCAGAGGATGACGCAAAAACGTGACCGCCGGTTTGCCATCGGCTTGCACTGCACCGCAAGTTCGTGACTCATCAATACGACCGCCACCGAAGGGCGCGACTCTATAAGACTTGCGGCAGGTGGGAGCGGGTCAGGCGGGCACCGGGCAGGGGCCGGTGGTGCTGCGGACGATCAGCTCAGGGTCGAAGAGCACCTCTTCGGAGGCCGCCGGACGGCCCTCCAGCTGCGACAGCAGGGAGAGCACGGCGGCGCCGGCCATGGCCCGGACCGGCTGGCGCACCGTGGTCAGCGGCGGATCGGTCACGCCCATGAAGGTCGAGTCGTCGAAGCCGACCACCGACACGTCGTCCGGGACCTCCAGGCCCTGCTTGCGTACGGCCCGCACGGCACCCAGCGCCAGCGCGTCACTGGCGCAGACCAGCCCGGTGCACCCGGCCGCGAGCAGCCGGTTCGCCGCACCCCGGCCGCCCTCGACGGTGAACACCGTGTGGTCCACCCACCGCCGCCACCGCGTCTCGCCCCGCTCCTCCCAGAACTTCGCGAACCCGGCCAGCTTGCGGGCCGACGGCACGTGCCCGACCGGCCCGAGGATCAGCCCGATCTTCTCGTGGCCCAGCCCCGCCAGGTGCGCGAGCGCCTGCTCGGCCGCACCTGTGTCGTCGACGCAGATCCGGGCCACGCCGAGGTTCTCGTCGGCCGCGTTGATCAGCACTATCGGCAGCCTGCGCTCGGTGAGCTGCTTGATCGCGGCCGGTCCCGCGTCGGCATAGCTGCTGCCCACGAACACGATCCCGCCGACCTGCTGCGCCAGCAGCATCTCGATGTAGTGCGCCTCGGACACCCCGTCGGACGTACGCGTGCAGAGCACCGGCACCAGCCCGCGCTGGATCAGCGACACCCCGATCACCTCGGCGAACGCCGGAAAGATCGGATTGCTGAGATCCGGCACCACCAGCCCGATCAGCCGCGCCCGTTCACTGCGCACCGGCTCCGGCCGAGCGAACCCGAACACGTCCAGCGCCGTCAGCACCGCATCCCGGGTCACCTGGGAAACCCCCGGCTTGCCCCGCAGCACCCGGCTGACGGTCGCCTCGGACACCCCCGCGAACTTCGCCACCGCCGAAAGCCTGCTCGTCGTCACCCCCGCATCTTACAGCACCCAATGCAAAAACCAACCCACCCCACGCAACCCGTTGCACACCCCCATCCCCCCAGCTCACCACCCCTCCCACCCCGCCCCGCCGCGCCCCGCCGCGTTGATCATGAACTTATGGCAAGGGTCGGCGGCGTGTCGTGTCCACAACCTCCTGTTGACCAACGCAGGAGCTCGCCATCCCCGGCCACCACCCGAACGGCCCGCAATCGATCATGAGGTTAGGCCCGCGACACGCCGCCGAGCCGTGCCATAAGTTCATGATCAACGCGGCGGGGAGCGAGGGGTCAGGCGGGTGGGCCGAGGGAGAGGGCGAGGCGGAGGGTGGTGTCGCGGAGGGGGAGGAAGCGGCGGGCCTGGGCCATGCGGTTGACCAGGAGGGAGGCGGTGGCCAGGCGCTGAGTGGGGCGGCGGCGCTCACGGTCGTACGCCCGCAGTCCGGCCGCCACGTCGCCGCCGGACAGGCACCGGGCCAGCGCGACCCCGTCGATGATCGCCTGACACGCGCCCTGCCCCAGGTCCGGCGTCATGGCGTGGGCCGCGTCGCCGAGCAGCGCCACGTTGCCCGACGTGTACGACGGCAGCGCAGGAGCGAGATGGTGCAGGTCGTGCCGGATGACGTGCGAGGTGGCGTACCGGTCGAGCACGGCCGGGATGGGATCGTGCCAGTGGCCGAACACGCGGCGCAGCTCGTCAGGGCCGTCGAGCGCGGGCTGGTAGCCCTCGGGGGCGGTCAGCACGGCGTACCAGTTGGTGCGACCCGGCCCCTGCGGCGTGATCCCGAAGCGGGCGCCGACGCCCCAGGTCTCGCCGCCGAGCTCGATGTCCAGGTCGGCGGTGCCGCGCCAGACGGTCGCGCCCGCGTAGCGCAGGCCGTGCCGCTCGCCGAACAGCGCGGTGCGGATCCGGCTGCCGATGCCGTCGGCCGCCACCACCACATCGTTGTCGCGGCGCAGCTCGGTGATGTCGCCGACGGCGTGGCCGAAGCGGACCACCCCGTCCGGCAGTGCCTGGCTGAGCACGCCGAGCAGGGCGGGCCGCGCCACCAGGTGGACCGGCTCGCCGTGGCGCTCGCGCACCTTGTCCATGTCGAGGGTGACGATGCGCGAACCGTCGGGCCGGCGGATCGCGCCGTTGCGCTGGGGCAGCCCGGCGGCGCGCACGGCCGCGCCGATGCCGATCCCGTCGAGCGCGCGCAGCGCCGAGGGCCAGATGCCCAGGCCGGTGCCGGCGGTCGGCAGGGTGTCGCTGCGCTCGTACACCTTGACCTGCCAGCCGGCGGCCCGCAGGCCGATGGCGGTCACCAGACCGCCGATGCCGCCACCCACGACGGCCGCTGTTCTCGTCATGCCCCGAACGTACTACAGCTGTAGTAGCCCTGACTACAGCTGTAGTATGAATCTCATGTCCGACCGCCGGGAGCAGATCCTCGACGCAGCCATCGCCGTACTCGGCACGAAAGGGCTGCGCGCGCTCACCCATCGCGCGGTCGACGCCCAGGCCGGACTGCCGGAGGGCTCGACGTCGAACAGCTTCCGCACCCGGGAAGCCCTGGTCGGCGGCATCCTCGACCAGCTCGTCGAGATCGAGACAGCGGTGTGGTCACGCCTCGCCGGACAGCGTCCGCCCCGCTCGCTGGAACAGTTCGCCCAGCTCATAGGGGATATGGTCGGCGAGGTGACCGGCCCGGCCAGGGCGCTGACCCTGGCCCGGCACGCGATCTTCCACGAGGCGGCCTTCCATCCCGGACTGCAGGAGAAGATCCGCGCGGCGCGGCACCGGCTGGCGGCGTGGGGCGAGCCGTGGCTCGCCCAGTTCGGCTCCACCGCCCCCGCCGCCGACTACCTGACCGTGCTCGCCCTGATCGACGGCCTGGTCGCGATCCAGCTCGCCTGCCCCGAACCCGACTTCGACCCGACCCCGTCCATCCTCACCACGCTGCGCGGGATGACGACCACTTGATCCGCCGGTCGAGCGGCCGCTCTCGCGGCACCGGCAGCTCGCAACCGCCGGTTGTCAGTCGCGGCCGAGCCAGGTCGTCACGCATACCTCGTTGCCCTCGGGGTCGGCGAGCACCCGGAACGCGGGCGCTTCCTTGTCGTAGACCACCCGCCCGCCGGCGGCGACGGCCGCCGCGACGCGCCGGTCGGCCTCGTCGTGGGGCACCGAGATGTCGAGGTGGATGCGGTTGCGCTGGGTGCGCGGGGAGTCCATCTGCTGGAACCACACCGCCGGGCCCTGGCCGTACGGGTCGACGACGGCCGCTCCCGGATCGTCGCCCACCTCGTCGTAACCGAGGACGGCCAGCCAGAACGGGCGCACCGCGGCGATGTCGAGGGCGTCCACAGCGATCTCCAGCAACTGCACGGCGCGCTTCGGCCCACCGACCGCGTCGGTGGTGTACCCGGCCTCGGTCAACGCGGCCGACACCCGTACCGCCAGCGCGGTCTCCCGGCCGGTCACCCGCATCGCACCGGGCACCTGCACCGTCAACAGGACCCGGTCACCCCGCAGGTCGAGCAGCAGCCGCTCCTCGGCCCCCGGGCCCGCGGCCGCAACGGCGAGCGCGGCCACCTCTGCCGCCTGCGCCAGGGACGACACCGCCACGGCTGTACACAGTGAACCGAGCACGAACCGCCAGCCGTGATCCGTGACCGCCTCGGACGCCTGCTGCCGGGTGAGGACCGTTTCGCTCATGCCCTGATGCTGCCAGGGCACGACGCGCGGGTACAGCGTTCATGGGGTCGGCTCGGGTAGCCTTGCCCGCCATGAGCGCTGGGCACGGGCAACACGACGATCCACTCGACCGGCTCGCGGCCGAGGAGGACTGGACCAAGCGCGCCAAGGCGATCGAAAACCAGGTCGTACGACAGCGGCGGATGCCCTCACTGCGGCCGGCGCGCACGCCCCGCCCCTGGCGCTCTCCTGAACCGCGGGGCGGAATCTCGCTCATCTTCGTCGCGCTCGTCGTCGTCATGCTGGTCAGCGCCGGCGCGATGTGGACCGGCGTCGGGCACCCGTCCCTGGTCGTGTTCTTCTTCGGGCTGTCGGGCTGGCTGGTCACGCTCTGCCTGCACGAGTTCTCCCACGCGCTGACCGCCCACCGGGGTGGCGACCACACCGTCGCCGAGAAGGGCTACCTGCGCCTCGACCCGCGCAAGTACGGGCACCCGGTGCTCACGCTGCTGCTGCCGATGCTGTACCTGCTCATCGGCGGGCTGCCGCTGCCCGGCGGCGCCGTGATGATCGAAAGCCACCGGTTGCGCAACCGCTTCCGCGACGCGCTGGTCTCCGCGGCCGGTCCCGCGGTGAACGTCGTCGCCTCGATTGGGCTGCTCACCGTGCTCGCGCTGGCGGGGCCGACGTTCCTCGACTGGGCGGACACGCACCTGGTCTTCTGGTCGGGGCTGGCCTTCCTCGCGTACCTGCAGGTCGCGACGGCGATCCTCAACCTGCTGCCGGTGCCGGGCCTGGACGGGTACGGGATGATCGAGCCATACCTGTCGTCCAGCGCACGTCATGCAGGGAGCAAGATCAAGCCATTTGGCATCCTGATCGTCTTCGCCCTGCTGTACATCCCCCTGGCGCGAGACCTGTTCGGCGAGGCGACCATCTTCTTCTTCGACGTCTCGGGCGTGCCGGGCAGCCTGGCCGGCTACGGCGGCCACCTGTTCCAGTTCTGGAAGAGCTGGTGACCCCGGAACTGACGTTCGAGACCGGACGGGTGACCTCGTCGTCACCACGTCGGCCACCGTAGCCCTCGGATACGTGACAGAGATGGCGGTCACCGTCCTGGCTCGCGAACTCATCGCGCTGCCGGTCCCGGCCGTCGCCGCTGACTGCCGCGCATCTCTGCACTAGCCGCGTCTTACCTTTGGGGTCAGAGGTCGAACTCGCCGTCCTTGGCAGAGTTAAGGAACGCCGTCCATTCGTCCCGCGTGAAGACGACGACAGGTTCCTCGGTCCGAGCCCGCCGCAGGCGCACTTCATCGCCGCCCATGCCGACCTCGACGCAGCCGCCGGAGTCACAGTGGGAACCGATGCGCCATTCAACATCCTGACTATCCGATGGCATGGGTTGACCCTTTCATCGGGTGACTGGCAGTCCAGCCTACAAGCGGCAGACGCACCGACGAACACCGATCGGACCGATTGGCACAACAGCACGGGTCCGTCTCCTCGATCTGGAGACGGACCCGAAGCGGAAACGATCAGCCGAAGGCGAAATCGCCCGCTTCCACCCCCTCGACGAAGGCGTCCCACTCCGCACGCGTGAATCGAAGGACCGGACCCTCCCGATCCTTCGAGTCGCGCAGAATAACGTCCTGGCCGAGCTGCGCTACCTCGACGCACGCTTGGTCGCCGCAGCGCTGGCTCTTGCGCCAGTCGACGAATGGTTCTGTGATGGACACGCGGATACCTGAAACCTTTCTCCTCTGAACCTGGGTGGTTCTTCAGCGGCAACCGCCGCTTAGTTATCTATCTCGGCGCGGACCGCTGCGATGCGCGCCTCAAGGACGCGGGTTGATCGCTCCGCCGAGTACGAACGGCGCGTGAGCTCGTCGAATATGCGACGATGCTGCGCGACCTCAGCCGGGTCGTCGACTACTTCATCGACCGACCAGCTCTCGCGGTAAAGCACGGCGTCACCCTCGGTGTCCAGCTCCAGCAGCGTGAACGGTCCAAGCGTCGCTGCCCCGGTCGGCCCAACCGGCAGAATGCGCAGACTCAGCTTGCCGGTCACGATGTGGTTCAAAAGATGCTGGAGCTGTTCGACCGCCACCTCTGCTCCACTCACGCGGTAGAGCGCGGACTCGTCGATGGTCAGTAGATAGGCAGGCGGGTCAGGGCGCTCGAAGACGTGCCTGTGCCGACGCAATCGCACTTCCAGACGAGCAGCCCGCTGCTGGTCAGTGAGCGCGTTGACGTCGCTGTGCCAGAACGCGAGCACCGCGTCAGCATGCCGGCGAGTCTGCAGCACACCCGGAATGATGATGGAAGCGAACATTCGGATGGTGGTCGCTTGACTCTCGAACTGCATCAGTTGCGCCGTTCCGGGCGTCAGGTGGGACCGGAAACCTGGCTCATCCCACCATCCGGCGACGCGCCGTCGAGCGACCTTCGCATCCGAGACGAGTTGAGCGACCCTTTCCTGATCCGTGACGTCAAGCTTGTCGAGCAGTGCCCTCAGATCCGTGCTCGAAATGGTGACTTCACCACTTTCGATCCGCTGCACCTTCGACAGCGACCAGTCGAGTGCAGTGGCGACATCGCCTTGCGTCAGGTCGGCCGCTTCTCGAAGCCCACGAAGCACGATGCGAAGTCGGCGGCGGGCCACTACGGGCGCATCAGCCGACGCCATGGCAGCCCCTCCCGGTTTCTCCCGCCCTCGCGATCCAGCCATACTGCAGAGTGGGATGCCGCTGTTTTATGCAACGCACAGACGCTACACCGCGGCATCCCGATAGGACACCATCACCGCGAAGGTGACGTCATTTCGTGTCCGCCTGGTACTCCATCGCTCGCACCAGACCCCTCCTGACCTGCTCGAACATCCGCTCGTCGGTCGTCGCGAACAGCAGCTGGTAGACCCCGCGATAGAGCCCGTACAACTCGAACGAGTGGGTCCTGGTCCCCCAGCACCCGCGGGCTCCGACCAGGATCGCCGCCGCGACGGTCGCCGCGACCGACATCGCCCCCGTCCCGAGCGCCGGCCAGACCGTCGCCACCGCGACCCCGGCGGTGCCCGTCGCGTACAGCCGCGTGGCGGCTCCGCCACCGCCGCCCCGCACGGACGGAACGCAGACGATGTGCACCCCGTGCAGTCCGCCCAGGGCGAACCTGCGGGGCTCAGGCTCGAACACCTCGAAGTACCGGTGATCGATGTGGGCGCATGGCCCCCGGTAGTAGACGGGCATCCTCCCTCTCCCTTGAACAGCCCTTGCAGGGAGAGAGTTGCATTCGTAAAGTTGACATGAGTCAGTCCTCCTTCCCTGCACGGGACGAGGCCAAGAACGGCGCTCGGTGCCAGCCGGGCGCTGTTCCTGTTCCAGGAAGCACGGCCGCTTCCTTACTGCTCAGTATGAGATGGACGATCGTTGATCGCCATACCGCAATCTGCGGTACCGCAGATTTGAACGAACATTAAAGTGAATCACGTCCTATCACGACCGCCCCACCGCCGATGGCTTGGCACACAACGCATCCAGCCATCGGCGATGAGATCGGCGGCGGTCACATCTGCAGCCCCTCCTCGATGGTCCTGAGCTTGTGCCGCGCCATGGCGAGGTTGGCCCGAGACCGCGAGAGCACCAGGTACAGGAACAGCCCTTGAGTGTTACGGCTGGTCAGCGGCCTGATGACGTGATATTGCACGCCGAGGGTGATCAAGATGTCCTCGATGGTGTCCTTGAGCTTGAGCATCTCCAGGGTGCGCAGCTTGGCCCGGACCACGTCGGTGTTGCCGGCCGCGGCGATGGTCAGGTCCATCTCCTTGGAGCTGCCGAGCGCCCCGAGCGCCATGCCGCTGGTGTAGTCCACGAGCGCGACGCCCACCGCGCCCTCGATCTGCATCGCTTCCTGCAGCGAGCTTTCCATGTCAGCCATGGTGGATCCTCATTTTCGTTCGACGAAGGATGGTCGGTTGTTCAGCGGGTCTCGACGTGCTGGACGAGTTCCCCGATGCGTGCGGCCACGGGTCGTGCCTCGTGGTGCAGTCGGGCGACGTTGAGTTCGCGCCCGGCGATGACGGTGAGCAGCGCCGACGCGCCGGCGGCGAAGATCGCGACGTAGCCGTTGCTGGCGGTGGTCACCGTCTCCCGGAACTCCCCTGAGCGCACCGTGGCGATGATCTGCTGCCCCAGGCCGAGCTGCGCGGCGGACATCGCCGCGAACACCTCTGGCTCGACACATTCGGCGTCGTGCGCGATGAGCAGCCCGTCGACGCTCGCGACGAGTACGCCGACCACGTGTGGCAGCCGCAGGCGCAGCTCGCGTATCTCGACGAACACCAGACTGTCTGGGGCCAAAGGGACGACTCCTCTCCTCCTACCGCGTAGGACCGATCTCAGAAGGTCTCGCATCACAGCGCACCCAGCCCCGCGATGAGTCGGGTGAGGATCTGCTCGGACACACGGGTGTCCGGCATGCCGGCGAGTTCGGGGCGCGGAGCGGCCTCGTGGCGCAGTGCTCGCCGCGGCAGCGGGACGTGTGGAGCCTGCGCGGCAGGCGGATCGGGAGCACGCTCGGGTTCGGGTTCGGGCCTCGCGTGTCGTGCCGACTGCACGATGGGCAGCGCGGTCGTGGCCACGTCGGCGGCGGCTTTCGCGCGCACCGTGGCGACGGATTCGGCCGCCGCGGAGCCGCCGGGACGGCCGGGCTCGACCAGGCCGGTGCGCGCCATCCGGCGCACTTCGAGCATGACCGTGAACGTGTCGCGGCCGAGCAGCCGGGCCAGGTCGATCGGGCTGCGGCGGCGGTCGGCGTTGGCCACCACCTCCCACTGCAGCGCGGTGAGCGCCACGCACTGCGAGCGCAGCCTGCGCTGGGGCAGCACGGCGGCGGTGTCGATGGCGGCGTCCGGCCACGCGTCGGCGAGCAGTCGCTTGCGCCGGTCCACCTCCTGGCAGACCGAGCGCAGGTCGAGGGTGCGCAGGTGGCCGACGGGGTGCCGGGCGCGGTGTTCGAAGTGCGCCGACACCACGAGGTCGAACAGGAAGAATGCCGCGTCGTACAGGGCGATCACGCCGAGGGCTTCCAGCTCGGTCTGGGTGACCAGGCCGGCGTCGACGAGTTCGGGCCCGATGCGGTGCTGGGCGCGGCCCGCGGTGACGGCGGCCCGCCAGGCGTCGGCGGGCAGCCTGCCGGAGGCGGTGAGCAGTCGTTCCACTCCGGACGCGACGGGGGTCTCGGCGTAGGCGATCCGGCCGTCGACGACGTACACGACGCCGCCGGGCGGGTCGAGGACACGCAGCGCGCCGGTGACCCCGGCCGCGCACCACGGTTCCAGGGACTCCCGCAGCAGGGGCGGGCGTGAGCTCTTCGACATGCGCCGGGTCAGTTCGCGCTGAACTGGGACGCGATCGCGCTGAGCTGCCGCTGCGCCATGACCAGGTTGCCGACCGCGCGGTCGAGCCAGACGTAGAGCACCAGGCGCGCTTCGACCTCCGTCGAGAGCAGCCGCATGACGTGGTATCCGTTGCCCGCTGTGATCACGATGTCCTCGACGTGGGCGGGCTGGCCGACCGTCGCGAACGCGGCGGTCTGCATGGTCGCGTGGATCATGCCGACCGCGTCGGCGGGGGTGTCGTCGCGACTGCCCGGCCCGCGCCCGGCCGCGCCGATGACCGAGCCGCTGGGGAAGTCGATGAGACTGGCGCCGTGGACGCCCTGGAGGGCCATCAGACGGTGAAGACATTCGTCGATGTCAAGCACACCCGCTCCCCAGAAGTTCATGACGCCACCCACGATTCACGTCGCCACCGAACGCGCGAAAACGCCACGGCAGTAACGGTTAGCTCGGTGAAGACTACAACAGGTGACCGAGATAAAGGATGGTTCAGGTGAAAACTATTCGTTCGCAACTTCTGCCCGAAAGGCCATTGAAGTCGTATATAGATGGTCCGACAGCAGGAATGCCGAGAGCCTCACCAACTCCCGACCGCTCGGCAGGTTACGCACGTTCCACCTCGACGAATCGCACAAGCTGTCCGTCACCAGGGGGTTGCGTCGCGCAACGAACTGTCCTATGGCGACCAGCACCGTGCTCCACGCGAACAGCGGGCGGGCCGTGTCAGGTGACACGGCCCGCCCGCCTGGTGCGGCACTGCTCGCGATCAGTGGGACCGCTTGGACTTGCGGCCCAGCCACCAGACGACGGTGACCACCGCCGCGCCGATGAGCCAGGGTCGCGGGTTGCGGCGGACGCTGTGCATCACGTCGCGGCCCATCTCCTCCCACTCCTGCGAGCTGGACGGCATCCGGTCGGCCAGGTCGTGCACGACCTCGCCGGCCCTGTCCTTGGCCAGCACCGCCGTCGCAGCGACCTGGTCCTTGACCTCACCGGCCTGTGCGGCGACGGTGCGGCCCGACTCGGCCAGCGTGTGCCCGACCTCACCGGCCTGCGCGGCGACCGCGCGACCCGACTCGGCCAGCGTGTGCCCGACCTCACCGGCCTGCGCGGCGACCGCGCGGCCCGACTCGGCCAGGGTGTGCTTGAGCTGCTCCGCCGAAGCGGCGACTCCGTTGCTGTTCTTGGCCATTGAGCTGCCCTCCTCTGTCGCGCCGAGCACGCCTGAAGGGAACGGCGGCCCGTTGCGAACCGGATACCCGCTCAGCGGGCCGCTAACCTCCGTCCGGAGGGGACATGACGGCACGCGGCGCGTTCCGGCAGGGCCCGGACGGCCGCCGGCGGAACGTCTGTCCAGGTCAGCTGGGGCGTACGCCGCTGACGGCCCAGGCTCGTGCGGGCAGTGTGATGGTTCCGTCGGCGGCGACGGGCAGCGCGTCGTGGAGCCGGTCACGCAGCGCGTCCCGGTCGGCCGCGGACAGCGTGGCGACGTGACCGGGTGCGGGACCCTGCCCGCCGAGGAACGGCGTCCACAGGTCGGCGAAGTCGGTGAACACGGCGACCGCCTCGACCGGGCGCACCGTCACGGCGGACAGGCCCGCACGGGTCCACAGGTCCGACAGCGGCTCGGGTCGGCACAGCGGGAAGCGGCGGCCCTCGTCGAGCGGTGCGGCGGCCGGGTCGCCCGCGGCGGCCGCGTCCCAGAAATGCCGCAGCAGCGCCATACCCTCGGCGTAGTCCCAGACGTAGGCGGCGACCGCGCCGCCCGGCGCCGCGGCGCGCACGCATTCGGCCACGGCCTGCTCGGGCTCGGGCACGAAGTTGAGCATCAGGCCGCTGACCACGGCGTCGAAGGAGCCGTCGGGCACCGGCAGCGACCGGGCGTCGCCGCTGTAGAACGTCACCCGCGGATCGGTGACGCGGGTGCGCGCGTGGGCCAGGAAACCTTCCGCGGGATCGACCCCGGTCACCCGGGACGGCTCGGCCCGCGCGAGCACCGCGGCGGTCAGCGCGCCGGTGCCGCAGCCCACGTCCAGCCAGCTACGCCCGGACGGCACCGCCAGCAGGCGCACGAACGCGTCGGCGATCCGCGCGCTCCACCGGCCCATGTAGACCTCGTACGCAACGCCTGCCGTCCAGAGATCCGCCACGCGAACGAGGATACGACCGCCGTCCGACTCAGCTGACTTCGCGGACCAGTGTGAAGGCCCCGTTCTTGATCTGCAGCAGGACGAAGGTGGGGTTCGGCTGGGTGCCGTTCGCGCTGAACTGCGCCGGCCCGGAGAGCAGTTCGATGTCGCCGGGTTTGGTGTCGGCGATCGCCTTGCGTACGGCCTCGCGGTCGGTCGTGCCCGCGCGCTGGATCGCGTTGGCCGCCAGGCGTACCGCGTCGTAGCCCTGCATGGTGAACGGCCCCGGCTCGTGGCCGTACGAGGCCCGGTACTTCGCCGCCCAGGCGTCGGCCTTGGGCTCGAACTGCGCCAGTGGCAGCGTGATGCCGTAGACGCCCTCGGCCTGCTTGTCGTCGAGCACGTCGAACAGGGTCGGGTCGGTGCCCGCGTCGGACAGCATGATCGTGTCGCGGTAGCCGCCGTCGCGCAGGTCGCGGATCATCCGGCCGGCCTCGGGGTAGTACCCGGTGAAGAACACGAGGTCGGCGTCGACCTCTTTGACCTTCTCCAGCACCCGGGGGTAGCTGGTCGCGCCCTGGCTGACCTTCATCTGCCCGGCCAGGGTCAGCGGTCCGCCGTCCTTCTCGACGCTGGCGACGGCCGCGGCGGCCATGGTCTGCGGGAAGCTGGTGCCGTCGTCGATCACCAGGAGCCGGCGGCGGCCGAGCTTCTCCATCGCGTCGACGGCGCGGTCCGCCTCGATCGTGGTGGTTCCGGCGAGCAGGAAGACGCTGTCGTAGCCGGGAGCGAGCAGGTCGGTCGAGTTCGCCGCCGGGATGATCATCGGAATGCCGGCGGTCCGGAAGACCTTGAGCGTCGGCACCGCGGCCACACTGCACCCGCCGCCGACGGATACGGTGATGTCCCGCCCGATCATCTCGTTCGCCTTCACCACGGCGGTGCCGGGGTCGCAGGCGTCGTCGCCCACAGCCAGCTCGATCTTCCGGCCGAGCACCCCGCCCGCGTCGTTGACGTCCTTGACCGCTATCTGGAACGCCTCCAGCAGGCGCTGCCCGGTGGGCGCGTTGTCGCCGGTCAGCGGGACGAGTGCGCCGAGTCGTATGACATCGGGCGTCTTGTCCGCTTCCTCGGGCTGGCTGCAGGCGGCCACACCGCCCAGCAGCAGGGTGGCCAGCAGCGCCACCGCCGTTCGCAGCCGCCGCGGCATTCGCGGTCCGTGGAGGATGTCCATATCGTGAATTATTATCAGAGTTCGCGGGATAAGCCGGAATTGCCGCGTGGAAGATCGCGTTGACCACCGGACAAGACCCGAACGGAGCGGTCGCCAGGTCGCTCGGAGGAGGACCCCCGAAAAATGCACTGGCCGTCTTGGAGGCGGGCCGTCGAACGGCTCGGCAGGCGAGGCAGGGCCGCCCGCCGGGCCGATCCGGTGCTGCGGCCCCGTCGCAGCCTCGGTATGACCGCCGCGCTCGCCGCGGTGCTCTGCGGGCTGGGCGCCTTCACGCTGTGGGGCACGCTGCAGGCCACCCGGGCCACCGAGGTGCAGAGCCAGGCGCTCGTACTCGACGCGATCTTCAGCGAGGCCAGCGCCGCCGTGGCGGTTCAGGAGATGCAGGCCCGGCACTACCAGCTCGAACCGTCCGTGGCCAGCCGCGCCCGCTACCTGGAGTCGGCCGCGCAGGCCGACGCCACACTGCGCCGGGCGGTGGAGCTGAGCACGGGACCCGCGCTGGAGGACGCGCTGCGGCTGCAGGCCGAGCAGTCGGCGTACCGGCAGGCCGCGGATGAGTTGATCATCATGGTGACCGACCGCAACCCCGAGGCCGTCCAGCAGGACCGGCTGGAGGTCACTCCGGCGTACTACACACTTCAGCACGACATCACCGAAGTAGCCCGAGACCACCACACACAGGCACAGAAGCTCGTCGCCGACCTGCGCAAGGTGCAGACCCGGATGTTCGCCGCGACGATCGTCGGGTTCGCCGTCGGCCTGGGCCTGGTCGCCGCGATCTGGCGGGTCATGCTCGGCTACCAGCGCCGCGTGCTCCAGCACGCCGAGGTCAGCCAGTACCAGGCGCTGCACGACCCGCTCACCGGGCTGGCCAACCGCCTGCTGTTCCAGCGCAGGCTGGAGGACGCCCTGGACCCGGCCCGACCCGACGCAGAACAGCTCGCCGTGATGCTGATCGACATGAACGGGTTCAAAGCCGTCAACGACACCCTCGGCCACCAGGCCGGCGACGACGTGCTGGTGGAGACCGGGCACCGGCTGCGCAAGGTGGTCCGCGACGGGGACACCGTCGCCCGGCTCGGCGGCGACGAGTTCGCCGTGCTGCTGCCCAGCGTCACGTCCGCCGAGGGGGCCGTCGAGATCGCCGAGCGGGCCACCGGCGCGCTGCGCCGCAACTACCTGCTGCCCGCGGGCTCCGCGGCCGTCAGCGGCAGCGTGGGCATGGTGCTGGGCCGCCCCGGCACCTGCGCCGAGGACATGCTGCGCCACGCCGACGCCGCCATGTACCGGGCCAAGACCAGCGGCAAGGGCGTCGCCCTGTACGACCCCGAGGTCGACACCGACCAGCCCGGCCGGATGGCGCTGTTCGGCGACCTGCGGGCGCTGCTCACCGAGGGCGACCCCGACGGCCAGCTGGTGCTGTACTACCAGCCCCAGGTGCGCCTCGCCGACGCCACCGTCAGCGCCACCGAGGCGCTGGTGCGCTGGCGGCACCCGCAGCTCGGGCTGCTGTCGCCGGGCGCGTTCCTCGGCGTCGCGGAGACCGGCGGTCTGGAGATCCCACTCACCTACCACCTGCTCCGCATCGCGGTGAAGCAGGCCGCGCACTGGTGCGCGCAGGGCCGGCCGATGACCGTGTCCGTCAACGTGTCGCCGAACTGCCTGCTCGACGACGCCTTCGTCGGCGAGGTGCGCTCGGCCGTGGCCGAGCACGGGCTGCCCGCCACGCTGCTGCGCCTGGAGATCACCGAGAGCGGCATGACCACCGACCCCGGGCGGGCCCAGGACGCGCTGCGCCGGGTACGCCGGGACGGGGTGCAGGTCTCGATCGACGACTTCGGCACCGGCTTCAGCTCGCTGAGCCAGCTCAAGCTGCTCGCCGCGGACGAGTTGAAGATCGACCGGACCTTCATCCACGATCTGGCCACCGACCCCGGCGACGCCATCCTGGTGCGCAGCGCCATCGAGCTGGCGCACAACCTCGGCCTGTTCGTGACGGCCGAGGGTGTGGAGGATCTCACCGCGCTGGCGATCCTCGACGACCTGGGCTGCGACCAGGTGCAGGGTTTCGCGCTGGCCTACCCGGTGCCGGCCGACGAGCTGATGGCGGAGATCCGCAAGGCGCAGGACACCGCCCGGACCACCCTCAAACCGCCCACCCGCCGTGGCGCCACCACGGTGCAGACGCAGACCGCGGCGGCCCTCAATCCGTGACCGCCGCGCCCGCCGCGCCGGTACGGGCACGGCGGACGCGGCGCGCGGTCAGTGCGCGTAGACCTCGAACTCGGAGATCTGCGCCGCCGGCCAGCCGGTGTTGGCCGTGAACGTCAACGTCAGCTCCCGCGCCGTGACGGCCGGGAAGGTGATCGTGACGACGTTGCCGCTCTCGGGGGCGAACAGGTGCTCGGCCGCGTCCACCAGCGGAGCGCCGTCGGCCGACACCGCGATGGTCTGCCACCGGCCGCCCCAGTTGGCGGGCAGTTTCAGCACGATCCGGCTGACCGACACCTGGTGGCCGAGGTCAAGCGTGACGGTCTGCGGGAAGGCCCCGTTGAGGCTCTCGAAGTACGTCGACTGGTCGCCGTCGACCAGGTTCGGCGGCGCGATCCACCAGCCGGCCTGCGAGCTGGCCGTGATGTCGCGGCCCAGGGCCAGGTTGCCGTCGGGGTCGAACCCGATGCCCTTCAGGCCCACCACGTACGGACCGGCGGGTGAGGTGCTGTGGACGGTCAGCAGCCCCGCGTAGTTGCCCGAGGACTGCGGGGCGAAGCGCACCTGCAGTGTGCAGGTCGCGCCGACCGCGATCACGGCGCAGCCGCTGTCGACCGCGTACCCGCGCGGCGGCACGACGGCGTCGATCGTGATCGGCAGCGGGCCGGGGTTGGTGATCGCGACGGGCCGCACGGCCTCGGCGCCGATCGGCTGGAAGCCGTACTCGACCCCGGTGGCCTGGGCGATCTCCAGCTGCCCGGCCGGGGCGAAGCCGCAGCGGGCACCGTTCCAGCCGAGGTTGCCCGCGCCGCGGGTCACCGTGAAGCCGGTGGCGCAGTCGTGCACGCCCGTGTCGCCCAGTCCGAACGCGACCACCTTGGTGAACGAGGCCGCCCCCGGCGACTGCAACTGCAGGGCGACGGTGCCCGCCCCGGCGACGGTCACCCGCTCCACCGACACGTTCGTGATCGACTTGCCGAAGAACTGCAGCCCGGCGTACGAGCTGTCCAGCAGCGTGGTGTCGCGGACCCGGACGGCCCCGGTCATCGGGGCGTCGGCGGCCCAGAACCACAGCGCGGCGATCTGCGTCGGCTCGTTGGGCACCAGGCTGCCGGTGCGCACCAGCAGGTTGCCGCTGATCGTGGTGGCGCCGGCGAGCGGGCTCGCGCCGAAGCGGTTGCCGACGTGCACGCCGCCGCCCTGGGTGACGGTGTCGGCGGCGACGTTGTCGCTGACCGTGTTGTCGCGGCCGCCGTACACCGCGAAGCCGTTGGCCAGCAACGGTGCCGAGACCGTGTTGCGGGTGAAGGTGTTGCCCGTGTCGGCGTTCGCGGCCGACCACATCGCCATGCCGTCGTCGCCGGTGTTGCGCACGAGCAGGTTGGTCACTGTGCTGTGGCTGACCCCGTTGTGCAGGTTGAGGCCGTCGGCCCAGACGTTCTTGATGCGGCCGCCGTCGACCGTCAGGCCCTCGGACGGGCCGTCGAACCACATGCCGACCTTGACGTGCTCGACCCAGACGTTGCGGATGGTCGAGCCGCTCAGCGAGCCGCCGAAGCCGCTGTCGATGGTGGCGTCGTCGCGCACCACGGTCTCACCGAAGACGGCGAAGTCGGACAGGTGCACCGCCGTGCTCGGGTTCGGCGCGGCGTTGCCGAACACGCCGACGCCCGCGCCGCGCAACACGGTGCGCCACGGGCCCGCGCCGCGTACCGTCACCCGGTCCACCTGGAGGTGGCGGGTCACGGCGTAGTCGCCCGGCGGGATCCACAGGCCGCGCTGCTGCTCGCGGGCGGTGTCGATCGCCGTCTGCAGCGCCTGGCCGGAGTCGGCCGCGCCACTCGGGTCGGCCCCGAAGTCGAGCGCGTTCAGGTAGCCCGCGGGCGCGGCGGGGGCCGGGGCGACGACCTCGAAGTCGGCGAGGTCGACCACGGCTGCGGCGCTGGCCTTGAACCGCACCCGGGTCCCTGCCGGCAGCGTGCGGCCGAACATGGTGCGCGCGTCGTCGAAGTAGTGGTGCTGACCCCGGTCGGACGGATCGTTGGTGTACGGGAAGTTGCCGTACACGTGCGCGTACTTCGAGGTGAGGGCCAGTTGTCCGGCGGACCTGCCGTCGGCGGTGACCGTCAGCGCCGCCGTCGTGCCGTCGGGCACGGAGTAGCGCACGTCGACCGCGTTGGCGGGCTTGGCCAGGGTGAACTCGACCCACTCCCCCGCGCCGAGGGCGACCGCGCGGCGGCCGGACGCCTCTGCGGCGAGTTGCGTGAACGCGCGGGTCGCGGCGAGCACGCGGCCGTCGGTGCGGGCGTGCTCGGCTTCGTACTCGGTGAACGGCACGGTCGCGCCGCGTGCGCCGTGGAGGACGGGCAGCGGCAGGGCGGTGCCGGGCAGGGTGGGCACGGTCGGGACGGCCGGACCGGCGAGCGCGGCCGTCGCGTTCGTGGCGGCCAGGACGCCGGCCGCGGCGAGCGTCGTCGCGGCCAGCAGGGCGGTGCGGAGCTTCATCAATGGCTCCTATCGGGATGATCTGCGCGGATGTGGTCGCGCTGAAGGGTTCGGGGCAGGGGGTTCGCGGCCGGCACGCGGAGCGGGCGGTGTTCGGCGGCTGTTTCGGACACGTCGCGAGCGTGTTCCGACGACGTCAGCAGATTAGGGCCGCCACCGCCGCCACGTCCAGAGGAGTACGCAAAATTCAAACAAAGGTCCAGCACGCTCTTGCCGAGCCGCCTTGGTGGGCAAAGCTCCCCTTATCCCTGATCAGACAATGTCTTTGACGGTCGAGTAAAGCGTGGCAGGCTGGGTATCGGCCCCGAGTCGAGGCCCGTGGCAGCCTCACGACAGCAGTGTTTACGCAAATAACCCGACGACTTGTGCAAGCTGTTGCATTAACGCCACGGTCCACACTGGACCCTTCGAGGACGGATGATGGCGGAATGACAGAAGCAGTGCTGGCTGACGACGGGGCCGCGCTGTGGACCCGGCGCACGGGCAGCGGTCCTCCACTGGTGCTGTGCCACGGCGGGCCCGGGCTCTGGGACTACTTCGACGACGCGGCCGCGCTGCTCGACGGGGACTTCACCGTCGTGCGGTGGGATCAGCGCGGCTGCGGCCGGTCTCCGTCCACCGGGCCGCACACGATCGAGCAGAGCGTCGCCGACCTGCACGCCGTAGTCCGCAGCACCGGGCAATCGCCGGTCGCCGTGCTCGGCCACTCCTGGGGTGGCCTGCTCGCGCTGCGCTACGCGCTGGCCCACCCCGTCCGCGTCAGCCGACTGGTGTACGTGTCCGGCGTCGGCGTGGACCCGGCGGCCACCTGGCGGCACGACTTCCTGACCGGTGTGCGCGCCCGGCTCGGCCCGCGCCTCGCACGCTTCGACGAGCTGCTCGGCCGGGAGCGCACCCCCGCGCAGGAGCGGGAGTTCGCGGTGCTGCAGTGGTCCGCCGATTTCGCCGACCCGGCTACGGCGTACGACCTGGCCGACCGCTTCGCGACCCCGTTCCTCGGCATCAACCGCGACTGCCACGCCGCCCTGACCCGGCAGACCGACGAGTACGTCGACTCGGGCGCGGCGCTCGCCGCGATCGCGGACCTCGGCACCCCCACACTGATCATCGACGGCGCCCAGGATGTCCGCCCCCGGCGCAGCGTGGACTCCCTGGCCCGGTCGCTGCCCGACGCCCACCGGATCAGCCTCGACGCAGGGCACATGCCCTGGGTCGAACAGCCGGCGGCCTTCACGACCGCGGTGCGGGACTTCCTCCGCGCCGACCCGGCTCCGGCAACCCCGTAACGGCCTCGACCAGGCGAACGGCCCGGTGGCAAGGACCCGATAACAGACCTGGGCGGGCCTGCGGCTCAGTAACGTGGACGGCGTGACAGGCGACGGGATCACCCGCCGGGGGCTGCTCACCGCGGCGGGAGCCGCGCTGGTCGCCACGGGCCTCGGTGGCTGCGCCAAGCGACCGGGCGCGACGACGCCCGCGGCCGCGGTCACCACGCCCGCCCCCGCGACCAGTCCTGCCCTGGACGAGGCCGCACTGCGCAAGAAGATCGCCCGGATGATGATCGTGGGTTTCCGCGGCGCCCAGGTCGGCCCCGACGACTGGATCATGAAAGACATCACCGATCGCGGGCTGGGCGGCGTCATCCTGTTCGACCGGGACCAGCTGACCGGCGGGAGCCGCAACATCAACTCCCCGCCGCAGGTCACCGCACTGATCAAGACGCTGACCGGGGCGGCCCCGCACGGCCTGATCGTCTCCATCGACCAGGAGGGCGGCAAGATCGCTCGACTCGGCCCGCAGAACGGCTTCCCCGCCACGAAGTCGCAGGCCGAGATCGGCGCGCTCAACTCGCCTCCGGCCACCCGGGCCTGGGCCGGGGGCATGGCGCAGACCCTGGTGCAGATCGGGGTGAACTTCAACTTCGCGCCCGTCGCCGACCTCGCGGTGAACCCGGACAACCCGGCGATCGCCCTGCTCGGCCGCAGCTTCTCGGCGAATCCTGACGTCGTGGTGTCCTGCGCGACCGACACCATCGACACCTACCGCAAGGCGAACGTGCGCACCTCGATCAAGCACTTCCCGGGACTGGGCAGCGCCACCGGCAACACCGACTTCGAGGCCGTCGACGTGACCGACACCTGGACCCGGGCCGAGATCGTGCCGTTCCAGCGCCTGATCCAGTCCGGCACCGCCGACACCGTGATGGTCACCCACTTCCTGAACCGCAAGCTCGACCCCGATCGGCCGGTGTCGCTGTCCCATGCCGTCGTCACCGACCTGCTCCGCGGGCAGCTGGGCTGGGACGGTGTGGTGGTCACCGACGACATGCAGGCCGTCGCGATCACCAGCCGGTACGCCCGGGACGAGGCGACCACGTACGCCCTGGAGGCCGGGGTGGACCAACTCGTCTTCTGCAACCAGGCGGTCTACGACCCGGCGATCGTCACCGAGACCGTCGAGCACGTGCTCGGGCTGGTCCGCGCCGGAAAGATCCCGGCGGCGCGGATCGACCGGTCCGTGGCCCGCATCGACGCCCTGTGGCCACCGCGCTGAGCAGCCGGAATGATGTCGCGGGGCGACCGGGGCTTCCCGTAGGGTAGAACGCCATGCGTGGCTGACCCCAGGCTGCTCCGCTGCTTGAACCGGACATCCGGCCAACCGGCATGCCGAGCCCGCGCCGCTGCATAGGGTGGTTGCTGTGCCGGTGAGGAGAGCCGTACTGGCCGTGGCGCTCGCCGCGCTGATGGTTCTGTCGGGGGTGGCCGGGTGCGGCACGCTGGCGGCGCGGCCGGCAGCCGCTCCGTCGCCCGACGTCGCCACCGGCCTGACCGCCCGGCTGGACGCGGCCGTGCAGCAGACGATGGGCGAACTCGGCGTGCCCGGTGCGATCGTCGCCGTCGCCGTGCCCGGCGTGATCGACCACACCAGGGCGTACGGTGTCGGCGACAAGGCCACCGGCACCCCGATGAGCGTCGACGACCACATGCGCATCGGCAGCGTCACCAAGACCTTCACCGGCACCGCCGTGCTGCAGCTCGTCGAGCGGGGACGCATCGCGCTGACCGACCCGATCGCCAAGTACGTCGAGGGCGTGCCCGCCGGTGACGACATCACGCTGCGCATGCTCGGCGACATGCACAGCGGGCTCGACTCGTTCGAGCAGGACCCGGAGTTCGCCACCAAGGTCCTGGACGAGCTGCCGAAAGGCCCCGACGCGGGCGCGGTCACCCCGCGGGAGCTGGTCGAGCTGACCGCCCGCCATCCGCTGAACTTCGCGCCGGGCAGCCGCTTCCAGTACTCGAACGTCAATCTCGTGCTGCTCGGCATGGTGGTCGAGAAGGCCGGCGGGCAGCCGCTCGCCGAGTATTTCCAGCAGCACCTCTTCGACCCGCTGCGGCTGACCCGGACCAGCTACCCGTCCTCGGGGAAACTGCCCTCCCCGTACGCGCACGGCTACACGCTCGGCCCGGACGGCGAGGAGACCGACGCCTCGCTGTGGAACCCGGTGTGGGCGGGAGCCGCCGGGGCGATGGTGTCCACCGTCGCCGACCTGAGGACCTGGGCGCTGGCGCTGGCCAAGGGCACCCTGCTCACTCCCCAGCTGCAGCGGGTGCGGCTGGAACAGGTGGACCGGACCGGCCTGGGCGCGCTGTACCGGTTCGCCGTCTTCGAGGTCGCCGGATGGTGGGGGCACAACGGCAGCATCCCCGGCTACAGCACGGTGGTGGTGGCCATCCCGGAGCGCAACGCCACCCTGGTGGTGCTGGCGAACACCGACATCCCCGCCCAGCACGCCGCGGGCCGGATCGCCGAGGTGGTCACCCGGCTCGTCACGCCCGACAACGTGTACGACCTGGCCGCCCCGGTGCCGCAGGCCACACCGACCCCGGGGCGGTGACCCCCGGCTCGACGATCGGAACCCGAGGCGCGCGGCGGTTCCGGACGCAGAACGTCCGCAATGGGTTCTAGGGTGCGGCGAGACACTCCCCCGACCGACGAGGAGCTTCCCATGGCCGAAGTGCTGCTGTTCCACCACGCACAAGGGCTGACCGAGGGCCTGCGAGCCTTCGCCGACCGGCTGCGCCAGGCCGGGCACACGGTGCACACGCCGGACTCGTACGACGGCAACGTCTTCGCGACGCTGGACGAAGGGCTGGCCTACGCCCGCGAGACCGGGTTCGGCGAGGTCATGGAGCGAGGGGTACGGGCCGCCGACGCGCTGCCCGCCGAGCTGGTCTACATCGGCTTCTCGCTGGGCGTGATGCCCGCGCAGCGGCTGGCGCAGACCCGGCCCGGCGCTCGCGGCGCGGTGCTGCTCGAGTCCTGCGTGCCGCCGTCGGAGTTCGGTGGGACCTGGCCCGCGGCGGTGCCCGTGCAGATCCACGGCATGGACGCGGACCCGTTCTTCGCCGGCGAGGGCGACATCGACGCGGCCCGCGCCCTGGTCAAGGAGGCCGCAGACGGGGAGCTGTTCGTATACCCGGGCGACCGGCACCTGTTCACCGACAGCTCGCTGCCTTCGTACGACGCCGAGGCCGCCGCACTCGTCACCGACCGGATCCTCGGTTTCCTGGCCCGCTGACGCGATCACCACCCGGCGCCACCGGGCCGCCTGCCGTGAGGTCGTCCGGCGCGCGGCCCGGCGGCGCCGTCGTGTCAGGTCGCGTGTCAGGCGCGTGTAAGGGGAGTGACAGGCCAGCCCCCGATAGTCGCCGCATGACGAAATCTGCGATCACGGTCTCCGGACTGCGAAAGGCGTACCAGGACAAGGTCGTGCTCGACGGCATCGACTTCGAGGTCGCCGCGGGCACGGTGTTCTCCCTGCTCGGCCCGAACGGGGCGGGCAAGACCACCACGGTCAACGTGCTGACCACGCTGATGCGGGCCGACGGCGGCACGGTCCGCGTCGCCGGCCACGACATCGCCACCGAGGCCAAGGCGGTGCGCGCCGCGATCGGCGTCACCGGCCAGTTCGCCGCCGTGGACGAACTGCTCACCGGGCAGGAGAACCTGCGGCTGATGGTCGACCTCAGCGGGGTGCGTGACGGCGAACGCGTCGTCACCGAGCTGCTGGAGCGTTTCGAACTGACCGCGTCGGCGGACAAGCCCGCCGCGACCTACTCCGGCGGTATGCGCCGCAAGCTCGACCTGGCGATGACCCTGGTCGGCAACCCGAGCATCATCTTCCTCGACGAGCCGACCACCGGCCTGGACCCGCGCAGCCGGCACACGATGTGGTCGATCATCCGCGGCCTGGTCGCCGACGGCGTGACCATCTTCCTCACCACGCAGTACCTGGAGGAGGCCGACCAGCTCGCCGACCGCGTCGCGGTGCTCGACCAGGGCCGCCTGGTCGCCCAGGGCACGCCCGACGAGCTCAAGCGCCAGATCCCCGGCACCCACATCCGGCTGCGGTTCACCACCGTCACCGAACTCGACGCCGCCGCGCGGGCCTTCCCCGACGCCACCCGCGACGACGAAGCCCTGGCCCTGCGGGTGCCCGGCGACGGCGGCACGAAATCGCTGCGGGCCGTGCTGGACCGGCTCGACGAGCACTCCCTCAGCGCCGAGGAGTGCTCGGTGCACACCCCCGATCTCGATGACGTCTTCCTCGCCCTGACGGGCCACACCGCGGAGGTCGCGAAATGAGCGCCAAGTCCCACTCGCTGGTCATGCTGCGCCGCAACGCCAAGCACATCGCCCGGAACCCCACCTCGGTGTTCAACGCGGTCGTCATGCCGATCGTGATCATGTTGATGTTCGTGTACATGTTCGGCGACGCCTTCGACGTCGGGGTCGACTACATCGACTACGCGACACCGGGCCTGATCCTGCTGGCCGTCTGCTACGGGCTGGGCGGCACCGCGACGTCGGTGAACTCGGACATGACCAAGGGCATCATCAACCGCTTCAAGGTCATGGACGTGTCCCGCGGCGCGGTGCTGACCGGCCACGTCGTGGCCAGCGTGCTCACCAACCTGATCGCCATCGCGGCCCTGGTCGGGGTCGCGTTCCTGCTCGGCTTCAGCCCGGCCGCGGGCCCGCTCGAATGGCTCGGCGCGATCGGCGTGATCGTGCTGCTCGCCTTCTCCGCCGGCTGGATCACGGTCGCGCTGGGGCTGTCGGCGAAGTCGCCGGAGACCGCGGGCATGGCCGCCGTGCCGCTGGTCATGCTGCCGTTCTTCAGCAGCGCGATCGTCCCGGCCGAGAAGATGGGCCCCGGCCTGCGGCAGTTCGCCGAATACCAGCCCTTCACCCCGATCATCGAGTCCCTGCGCGGGTTCCTCGCCGGCGCGCCGTCGGCCGACGACGTGATCCCCGCTCTCGCCTGGTGCGTCGCCATCGCCGTCGTCGGCTACCTGTGGGCGCGGTCCACGTTCACCAAGCGCGCCTGACCCATGCCCCTGCGTTCCCGTTCACCAGAGACCGCCACGACCGCCAAGGCGCTCGACGCCGCCTGATCCGACGCACCACGGCGTGCCCCGGGATCCGCATCGGATCCCGGGGCACGCCGTTTCGGTTCTGCTATCTCATGGGCGCGGATCCTGCTGGATCTTGAGGGCGTTGAGGATCGGGTCGCACTCGCCCTTGTCGCGGCGAAGCTCGATCTTCAGATCGCCGCCCGCGTGCTCGACGATGACCATGTTCATGTCCGCGGTCAGCGCACCCGCCTTGGCCTGCACGTCGTGGTCGTAGAGCACGACCTTGCCGTCGATCAGGACATCGAAGGCACGGCTGCCGGCCTTGACCTTCTCGATCTCCGCGAAGTCGAGGGAGATCCGGTACTTCCCGGCGGGGGCGTTCTTGAACACGTAGCTGAACGTGTCGCCGGTCCGCTGGGTGCGGAACAGCGCGTCGTCCACGGTCCCGGCGATGTCGGCCTTGGTGGCCTGCACCTTGCCGCCGACGTAGCCCCACGGCCGCGAGCCGAGCCCCTGGTCGGGCGCCCAGACGAAGCCGTCCGTGCCGACGTACCCGAATCCGCCGACGTCGACGCCCTTCCAGTAGGCCGAGGTCGCCAGGCGTACCGGCTTGAACTGGGCCTCGCCCTTGCCGACGTTCGACGCCACGAGCAGGTCGCCGACGAGCACGCCGGGCGCGACGCCGGTGTTGTCGGCCGTCACCGTGACCGTGGTGGACTGGCCGACCGCGAGCTTGACCGTGCCGGTCGCGGCCGCGCCGGTGAGGGTCAGCCATGGAAGGTCGGCGGCCTCGTGCCCGCCGTCGCCGGTGCGCATCTGCTCACTGACCTGCACATCGAGCGGGGCCGAGCCGTTGTTGGTCACTGTCACGTCGGCCGTCGCCTTCTGCTTCGGGCCGACGAGCCAGTCGAGGTCGCCTCCGCTGACGGTGGCGACGCCCGTGGTCAGCGCGGTGTTGAACACCTCCGCCTGATCCTTCTTGGCGATGGTCACGGAGCGGCCGGCGGTGACGTAGTTCAACGCCGAGACCTGCACCGTGTTCTCGCCGAGCAGCGCCTGAGCCTTCCACCGGCCCAGCTCGTCGGCCGTGATGACCCGTTCCCCGCTCGGTCCGTCGAGCGTGACGATCGCGCCCGCGAGCGGCTTGCCGTCGTTCGCGTCGGTGACCGTGCCCTCGATCGTGCCCGCGGCCGGGATGGCGTACTCCAGTCCCAGACCGGCCTTGAGGACGGGCTGGTCGAAGGAGTACTGGGCCGCGGGGTTGCGGTTCAGGCTCTCCACGCCGACCGTCGCCGACGACCCCTGGGTGAGCGGGTTGTCGCCGCCGACGCCGTCGCCGTACCCGATCTGGATCCGGCCGTCCGCGATCAGAGTGACCGAGAAGCTCACGCGAGCCGTCTGGTCACTGTAGAAGGTGACGTCGCGCCACTCGATGATCTGCGCCGCCTGCCCGTCCACCTCGGTCGTGCCGAAGTAGATCCCCGCCTCGTCGTCGACGAGGAGGTCGTCCCAGAACGGGTAGACCGCGTCGATCGGATCCGGCGACGGCAGTGCCGTGTTGTACCCCGACGTGCCGACGCGGTCGAAGGTCAGCGTGCCGTTCGTCGTCACGCACACACCGTCCCAGGCCGTGTCGTAGAACGGGGCCAGGAAACCGGAGCCGAACCACAGCACGCCGCAGGAGTCGTCGCCGTGCCACCCGGACTCCTCCGTGCCCTGGCGGTAGAGCCCGTCGGTCACCTTCATCGTGTACGAGCGACCGGCCGGGGCCACCGGCACCGGACCCGGATCCGGCTGCTCGGGCTGGGGCTCCGGCTCCGCCACGTCCTTGCGCGGGTCGAGCGTCACCCGCAGCGCGGCGATGGTCGGGGACTTCAGGCCCCTCGAACCCCGCAGCTCCACGGTCAGCGGACCGCCCTCGTGCAGTACGACAGCGGTGCGCCAGTCGGCGGTGTTCTGCCCCACGGCCGCGGCCGGGTCGTACGCGTACTCCGCCAACTTTCCGTCCACGACCACGTCGAACACCCGCTTGCCCCGGGCCGCCTTCTCGATCTCGGCGAACCCGAGATCGATCACGTAGGTGCCCTTGGGCGCGTTGGGGAAGCGGTAGAACAGCCGCTGGTCCGCCGTGGTGCGCTGCGTCTGGAACAGGGCGTCGTCCCGCGTGCCCGCGATCGGTGACTTCGTGGAGGCGACCTTCGTCCGGCCCTCGTAGCCCCACGCCGTCTTGCCGGCGGCCTGGTCGCCGGACCAGGTGTAGCCGGAGCCGTCGGTGACCTTCGAGCCACCGGCGTTGACGCCGACCTGGTACTTCGTGGTCGTCAGCGTCACCGGGACGTAGGTCTTGGACTGACGGCCGGAGTCGGACCTCACCACGATGTTCGCGCCGAGGACTCCGGGCTTGGCGCCCTTCGCGGAGATCGACACCTTGACGGTCGCCGACTTCCCCGGGGCGAGCGTGCCGCCGGTCGAGGAAAGCGACAGCCACGGCAGGTCGGTGAACAGGTCGTCCTCGACGTCTACCAGCACGACGTCATCGGTGAGCTGGTCCGCTGCCCACAGCGCACCGGTCGAGTCGGTTTCGAGGCCGCCGCCCTGGCCTGCCTTCTGGCCGGGGAACCACCAGGCGTTCACCAGCGAGCAGTCGTCGGGGTCGACCTGCAGCAGGCGGCTGAGCCGATTCCAGGTGATGTCGGTGTACCAGATGGTGTCGGACGCCTGGTTGTAGGCCAGACCCATCACCTCGGGCAGCGGCGGGGCGCAGAAGGACAGCAGCGCACCCGCGTTCTCGTGCGACGTCCCGGCGACGGTGCCGATCATGCCGTTGCGTCGGCCGCCGACGTAGAACACGTCCTCGGCGGGGTTGTAGGCGAGTCCGGTCAGCTGCAGCGTCGACCAGTCACCCTTGATCTGCCGGGTCTCCTTGCCGGTCTTGCGGTCGAAGCAGTGGATGAAACTCGCCGGGCTGTCCTCCATCTGGCACATGTCGCCGGTCCGGGTGTCGAGCGCCATGTCGAACGCCCGGTACTCCGGGTTCCACGCCGCGTCGAAGACCTTCCCGGTCGGCTTGCCCGCCACCGTGAAGGCGGTGTTGGTCCGCGCGGTGTAGTCGTGGACCCAGACGTCGCCGTCGTACCCGATGCCGGTGGTGACCTTGTCCCTGCCGGGGACGGCGATCCGGGTGATGACGTCGCCACCGGAGGTCGCGCCGACCTTGGCTGCCGCCTGCGCTTCCGCCGCGCTCACCGTCGCCGGCTTGCCGTCGACGTTCGACGGCTTCATGCCGCTCGCACCGGCCTTCCATGCGGTGAGGTCGATCGCGCTGGTCGCGCCCTTCCCGGTGCGCGTGGTGGCGCCGGCCGCGTCGAGCTCGGGGTGGCGCGCGGCCTCGCCCAGGCTGTAGGTGAGCGGGGCGGAACCGTTGTTGGTCAGCCGCAGCTCGCCCACTCCGTTCTGGTCGACGCCCAGCAGCGCGTCGAGGCCATCGGTCTTCAGACCGGCGACGCCCGTGGTCAGCCGCACGTCGATCTTGGCGCTCGCGTAGAGCTTGTCGAGGGAGAACGGGTACGCCGCGGTCGTGTAGTTCGGCGCGTCGACCGTCATGGTGTAGTCGCCGACCGGAAGCTGGCGATGCACGAGGCCGGTCCCGTTGGTCGTGACCGTCTCGACGAGCCCGTCCTTGTCCGTGAACGAGACCTTGGCCCCGGCCACCGGCAGCCCGTCGTTCTTGTCGACGACGGTCGCGTCGAGGTACCCGAAGTCGGGCATGTCGTAGGTGACGATCATCCCGTCGCGCAGCACCGGGGCGCTGTCGGAGAACCGGATGCCGTCGACGCCCGCCCAGCCCTGGATGCCGGTGACGCCGTTCGCGCCGGCGGTCACCGGGTCGTCGCTCCCGATGCCGTCGCCGTAGCCGAAGATCACCGTGCCGGAGCGGGTGAACGTGGCCGAGAAGCTGACCGGCTCCGTGTACTCCGACCGGATGGGGTACGCCCAGAGCTTGGTGTCGCGGTACTCGACGACGAACGCGTCCTCGCCGTTGACCTTGGTGGCCGCCGTGAAGACTCCCCCGCCGGGGGCGAACTCGACCGGGGACTGGACGTAGAACGGGAAGACGCCCGCGCCGCCGGTGCCGGGTCCGGGTCCGTTGTCGGGGTCCGGGGAGATCACGCCGCGCAGGCCGACCCCGAGGGTGTCGTGGCTGCCGTTGTAGAGCGCGATCGGGAACGGCAGTTTCACCGTCGCCCATACTCCGCTGTCGAACGCGACCGGATCGGTGCCGCGCAGGTACTCGCCGTCGGAGACGGCGCAGCTGTAGCCGCCCTTGTCGACGACGAGCCCGACGGGGATCTCGTGCGACTCGTTCTGCGCGCCGACGGTCAGCGGCACCGTCGTGGGCGAGTAGCAGGCGTTGGGCTTGACACCCAGCTGGTACTCGCCCTCGGGGACGGCGCTGATCGTGAACGCGCCGGAGGCGTCCGTGCGTACCGACTGCAGCGGCGTGTCCTTGACGGAGACGTCGGCGTTCGGGACGGGCTGCTTCTTGTCGTCCACGACCCGGCCGCTGATGTCATGCCGCGTGGCGGCCGTGAGCGGCAGCGTGACGGAGGTGTCCTGGCCGAGGGTGATCGTGACGTCGGCGGTCGCGGTCAGGTAGCCGAAGACCTTGGTGCTGAGCCGGTAGTCGCCGACCGGGAGGTTCGTCGTGAACCGGCCGTCGGAGTCGGTGCCGATCGACCGGCTGAACGGGCCGCTGATCGTCACCTCGGCGGCGGGAACCGGAGCACCGTTCGCGGTGACGACACCGGTGAGGGTGCCGCCCTTGCGAGGCGCGAGCTCCAGCAGGCGGACGAGGTCGAGCCGGCCTTCGCCGTACTTGTTGTTGACCTCGGCGGTGCCGCCGCACTCGGTGTCGTCGACGTCGACGGCCGACGCGCCGAGCAGGCGGCGGGTCTCCTCGACCTGCCCGATGAGGGTCGGGTCGTAGCTCCACAGCGCCGCGACGGCGCCGGCGACGTGGGGTGCCGCCATCGAGGTGCCGGACATCTCGGTGTAGCTGTTGTTCGGGTAGGTCGAGTAGACGCCCTCGCCCGGAGCGGAGATCTCGGGCTTGACCCGGCCGCCCTCACCCTCGCCCTTGCGGGAGAACAACGCCAGGGTGCCGTCCGACTTGGTGGCGCCGACGGAGTAGGCACTCTCGGCGGCACCGGGAGTGGAGACGGTGTCGCAGGCCGCGTACGGCGAGGTGTTGCCCGACGACCAGACGCTGAAGATGCCCGCGGCGGTCCAGGCCTCGTCGACGGCCTGGAAGAAGTCGTGGAAGTCGTGCTCGACGTCCTGACCCCACGAGTTGTTGATGACGTGCGGCCGCTTGGACGGGTCGGGGTTGTTCCCGTGGACGTCGGTCGGGGCGAGCAGCCACCAGCCGGACCGGAGCAGCGACTCCACGCCGGTGCGGTCGCAGCAGCCGTTCGTCGCGATCCACTGCGCGTCCGGCGCGACGCCGACGTGGTCGGCTCCGTCGGCGCCGACCATGGTGCCCATGGTGTGCGTGCCGTGGCCGTTGTCATCACATGGTGCGCCGGTGCAGGTGCCCCGGGTGGCCATCCAGTTGTAGTCGTGGTCGACGGTGCCGTCGGGCTTCGTGCCCCGGTACTGGTGCATCAGGGCTGGGTGGTCGAATTGGACGCCCGAGTCGAGGTTGGACACGATGATGCCCGCACCGGTGCCGCCCATGGCCCACGCCTCGGGGGCGTGGATGGCGTCCAGACCCCACGTGGAGGTGCCTGCCTCGGCGGCCTTCGCGGCGGCGGGGCGGGCAGCCCGGTCGGCCGGGATCTCCTTCTCCACAGGCTCGACCAGCGCGACCTGCGGCGTCGCTTGTATCTCGGCGACCTGCACCTTCGCGGCCATGTCGAGGGCGAGCTTCTCGCTGCCCCCCTTGACCAGCACGGCGTTGGCGATCGGGTAGGAGGTGTACTTGACGCCCGCCCGGTCCAGCTCGGTGGAGACGGATGCCAGGGAGGTCTTCGCCGCCGCGGTCAGCGCGTCGTAGACGAACCGACCGCGCGCGGCCCAGTCGGTGATCTTCTTCGCCGGGCCGAGGTCGGCCGCGGTGTCGAAGGTGATCCAGAAGTCGGAAGCCGGCTCCGTGCGGAAGCGGTCCGTCAGGCTGGAATCAATCTTGTTGGTGGGGCCTGGATCCGGCACGGCGGCGAACGCCGGTGCTGCCTGGATCATGCTCAGGCCCATCGCCGCGGCCAGTGAAGCCGCGAGGGCTTTGAATTTCACATGCATCCTTCGGCCTACAGGGGTTGGTAGGGGTCGTGGTTCCGGTGGTCACCGGCACCGTCGGCGTCGCGGGCGCAGGGGTCACCGACGCACGGCTGACGGGGCGGTTCGGGTGGTGGCGGATGCTCGACGGCGGCGTCGTCACGCGCGACAGGTCGCTCAGGCATCGATCGCCCCGGGGCTATGGATCATGGAGCCATGCTCGGGGTGGCCGGGTGACCTTAGCTATCCGGCGGATACGTCAATTTTCACGACGGGTCTTCGAGGGAGTCCTCTTCGGCGAACACTCCGGCCTCCACCGCCTTGACCGCGAGCGCGGTCCGGGAGGTCACCTTCAGCTTGCGCATCGCCGCCCGCAGCTGCTGGTCCACTGTGGCCGGCGACTTGGCCAGGACCCGGCTGATCTCGCGGTTCGTCTTGCCGGCGACGACCAGTTGGACCACGTCGAGCTCCCGGGGTGAGAGCTGGTCGCCGTACCCTCGTCGGCCGCCGCGCCACAGTCGCGGCACCTCGGCGCCGTGTTCGCGAAGGCGCTGCGCGACCCGGTCCGCGTCGCCGCGCGCGCCGAGCCTGAACAGTTGCTCGTACTGTGCGGCCAGCAGCTCCCGGCCTTGCTCGATCTCGCCTTGCGCCACGAGCGCCTCGGCTCCGCGCTCGCGGGCGAGCATGGCGTCATAGGGGCGCGACAACGCGCTCCAGGCGCACGCCGCGCGCTCGAATGCCGTCGCCGCGCGGGCGTGGTCCCCGGCCGCGGCGGCCAGCAGGGCACGGCATACCGCGAGGGCGGCGCGCGGCGCCGGTGCCGTACGGCCGCGCAGCCCCCTGGCGAACTGGTCGCCCAGGCGGGTCGCGGCCGTCAGGTCGCCCGCGGCGAGGTGTGCCTCGATCCGGGCGGGGACGAGGTCTGTCGCCCAGACCCAGATGCCTTTTCTCCGGACGGTGTCCATCGGCTCGTTCGTGATCTGCAGGGCCCGGCCGCTGTTGCCGTCCGTCAGCCACAGTCTGGCCAGCGCGGCAGCGGCCTCCATCGTGTCGTCGGCTGCGCCGAGCCGGGCAGACTCCTCCAGGACCAGCCGGAACTGCTCCTCCGCGGCGCGCCGCCGGCCGGCTGCGGCTGCCAGCCGGGCAGCGAGGCGGACGCTGCCGAGGTAGTGCGCCGGCCGGTCCCGGTCGACGTCGACGAGTGCCGCGCTCAGCTCCGCGAGACCCTCCCACCGGCCGGTGAGCCACGCCAGGTTGGCCTGTTCGAGCCGGACGTTGTGCTGCAACCGGGACGCCTGCTCGGCCTCGGCGAGGCGCATGGCCACGGCGAGGTGTTCTTCCGCGTCGGCGTACCGGCCCCAGATCAGCGCGCCGGTCCCGATGTTGGTGTGGATGCGGGCCACATCGAGCCGCTCCGCCGAGGTCGCGCCGTCGACCGGCAGGCCGGCGACGACGTCCCAGGCCTCCTCCTCGCCGAGCATGAGCAACGCCGCGGCCCGGTTGCCGGCCAGGTTCAGCCGCTCCGCGGGAGAGTCGCACGCGGCGGTGAGTTCAGCGGCGCGATCCAGCCAGCGCCGATGGGTCGACGCCGGCCACGGCCCCGCATAGGCCCAGCCCAGATAGGTCATCGCCCGGGCCGCCTCGACCGGATCATGGTCGAGGTTGGCCACCGCCTGCTCCAGCTCGCCGAGGGCCGCCTGCGCCTCGCCTCCGGTGATCAGAAGCCGCCCCAGGGGGTTGCGGATCTCGGCCTGCTGGCGGGCGGAGAGACCCGGCGTCTCCAGCACCGAGCGCAGGGTACGGATCACGCGGTGGTAGACCTCGTCGACCGGTTCACGGCGACCCAGCGCGGCGACTCCGGCGAGGCGCGCGACCCGGGCCCGGTCCGCGGGCGGCAACACGGCCCACGACAGCAGATCGACGAGCATGTCGACCGCCCTGGTGTGGTCGCCCGACGCCATGGCCAGCTCGGCGCCCTGCTCGGCGTACCGCGCCCAGGACTGCCGCTCGCCCGCCTCCCGGAAGTGGTGGGCGAGGCGTGCGACAGGCAACGGGTGGATGTTCTCCAAGGCCCGGCCGGCCAGCAGGTGGAGATGTCTGCGGTCGGTCAACGGGATCGCCTCGTAGACAGCCGTCGCGGCCAGCACATGCCGGAATCGCCACCGGCCGCGGTCGTCCGCGTCCAGGACGCCTGCGTCGGCCGCTTCCGCGACGGCGCCTCGGCACGCATCAGGTGACAGGCCCGCGGTCATCGCGATCGTGGCCGCCGACGACCGCTCGGCCAACGTCGCCGCGGCTCGCAGCACCTGCTGCGCCGGCGGCGACAGCCGGCTCACCCGCTCCCGGGTGGAGTCGCGCACCGTCGGCGGCATCCGGAGCTCGCGCAGCTTCAGCCGGACCCACTGCCCGTCGCGGAAGACGAGGTCGGCGCGGTCGCACATGAGGCGAACCGACTCCTCCAGCGCCAGCGGGACGCCCCCGGTCCGCTCGTGCAGGAACGTCGCGAACTCCTGCGATATCGGGTTGCCGTCCAGCATCGAGGACACCAGCGACGCGGTGTCGGCGGGCCGCATCGGCGTCAGGGCGATCCTCAGCTGGGTCACCCCGGCGGGCAATCGGGATGTCAGCCGCAGCAGCAGCGACCCGTCGGCCACCTCCTCCGGCCGATAGGAGATCACCAGGCTCGGCCCGTCCGTCTGCTGCCGGGAGGCGACGAACAGCAGGAACTCCAAGGTCATCTCGTCGGCCCAGTGGGCGTCCTCCAGCACGAGAACGTCGACCCGCAGTGCCCGCAGCAGTTCGTCCAGCGCGCGGAACAGGCGATGCCGGGCCGCCTTCGCGTCTTCCAGGGGCTGCAGCGCGGGCGGCAGGTCCGCGGACCATTCCGGGAACAGGGGTTGCAGCGCACCCGCCAGCGCGGTGAGCGGCAATCCCGACACCGGGCGGTCGATCCCGAGGAACGCGTCGACGATCGGGCCCAAGGTCAGCGACTCGCGAAGTGGCGGGCACACCGAGACCAAGGCGGTGCGCTGGTCCGGGGCCGCCAACCACTCGCGCAGCAGGCGGCTCTTGCCGATGCCCGCCTCGCCCTCCACCAGCACGATCGCCGGCGGCCAGGCCAACGCGCCCCGAAGCGCCGCCATCTCCCGATCACGACCCACGAAGTCCGGCGTGGAAACCGTCGGTGAATTTCCGTCGTCTTCGAGCGAGGGGTCGAGCATGGGTGATGATCTCGTTTTTCGAAGCTCGGGCGCAAGACCTGGGCTGTTAACTACGCTCCGGTCGCCGATCGAGAAGGCCCTCGCGCTCGCCTGCGCGGCAAGCGGTCACCCCGAGAGCAACCCGACCGAGGCGCAACCGCGTTGAGCAGGAACACGTGATGGAGGACCATCTCGGCTGCCTCGTGTACGCGTCGTGACGCAGGCAGTCCTGACCAGCGAGGCAGCGCCGATACGGAGTCGCGTGGCCGATGCGTGGCCAGGCGCTCCAGGAGAGGTGGGGCGGGCGCGGCAGAATGCGAAACGGTTCTGGCCGTCGCGGGTGATCCGCTGCCGGTGCAGACGGCCAGATCACGGCGGACGCCGGATGCCCACGACCGTGGCCGACGAACCGCGTCCACGGTCATACGTTGAGCATCGGCGGCCGGGGCGCGGCCCTGTCCCCACGTACCTCAAGGGACAGTGCCACGGGGCACGACCCATCGGGTTTGCAGGCCGGAAACCGTGGCGATGTGCTCGAAATCGGAGTCGTAGTGGACGACGGTGGCGGCGTAGTGCTCCGCGATGGCTGCGGTGAGGATGTCCGGGCAACCCGCAGCTCGGTGCTGGCTTCGCCGAGCGAGCATCGCCTGTATCTCGCGTGCGCGGCGGGCGATCTCCGGTGTCGGCGGGAGGTCCACGAAGCCGGCCGCTCGCAGAGCCGCGGTGCGCGCGTACTCTTCTGGGCTGCGCGCGGAGTAGAGCACTTCAAGGTCCACGACGACGCAGGTGGCGAGCAGGCCGGCCCTACCCATGCGAGTCAGCTCCGCCCGCACCGGGTCATGCTGGACGCGGGCGATCGCGCTGGTGTCAGCCAGATACAGTCCCGCAGGGATGGCAGTCACCGGCGGGCTGCCGCCCGGATCTCGGGGTCTGCCATGTCAGGGCTGCCCCAGACAAACGGGTCGTCGAAGACCTCGGCGCGTCGGCGACGTCCGGCGACGAAGGCGAGGGCCGCGTTCACGGTTTCGACCTTTGTCTTGGTGCCCAGTTCGCGAGCGGCTGCTTCCAGTTGGGTGTCGTCCAGGTCAATCACAGTACGTGCCATGACATCAAGTATGCCTATCTTGATATCAAGATCGCTATGTTGTGGCGATCTCGGGCGACAGATCCCCGAACCACCGCAGTGGCAGCCCCGCCCGCCCATCCTGCTCGTGGGTGGCCCGAGCGGGCGGGCGTGCGCTCACCACGTAGTCGTCCGAAGCCAGGATCGCCGCCCGCCACGGCGTGGACCGGATGCCCAGCTGCCCGGCCCGGACGGAGTGATCTGGCTGATGCCGAGCGGCTCAACTTTTCGCGCAACGACACATGCCAAGACGCGCCCGCGCAGCTCAGCGTGATGGGGTGGGCCCGACGCGGCAGAATGCGAAATCGGCTCTGGCCGTCCTGGGTGATCCGCTGCCGGTACAGCTGGCCAGGTCACGGCGGACGCGCCGAGTACGTCTCGATGTGCTGCGGCAGGCAGAACGGGTCGGATCTGGCGATACCCACCGCCCTGATCTCACCGGCCCACGGATAGAGGTCGCCGAAGATCTCTTGATGGAAGGACTGCAAGTGAGTCAGGTCGTAGCCGCCGGGCAGCGTCCGCGTGCCGAGGTCCGCCAACGCCGCCAACGTCAGACCCGCCTCCACCTCACGCAGCCGCTCGGGGTCGGAAATGCCGAGCCGGTTACGCAGCACCCCACTGGCGGGGTCCACGTACGGATCGACGGTCACGATGCGCTGTACAGCTGCCGGACGAGCTCACGCATCTGCGCGGTGCTTATCTCACCACGCGCCCAACGTTCGGTGATGGCGTCGACATCGGCGCCGACTGCAAGACCTTCGGCCCGCACCGATGCTGCTGCCTGCGTCAGCGACCGAGTTCGCTCGGTGGCCCTTGCCCCTGAGATCCTCCTGTTCGTGCACCTCCCACCAGGGCGCGGCCGCGTTGCCGTCGCTGGAGAACAGGGAATCGCCGACGTCGGGCTGGAAGGCCGCGAGGTAGACGATCCGCCGCACGTTGTCGGCGTCCGCGAGCGCCTGCGTGACGGGCGCACCGCCGTAGGAGTGCGCCACGACGACGACCGGCCCGCTGACCGCGGCGACGGCCGCACTCACCACGGCCGCGTCGTCGTAGAGGTCACCGAGCATCGCGGGGTCGTCGCCGGACGTGGGCAGCGCAACGGTGTGCACGTCGATGTCCGGCAGCTGATCGATGAGCTGCCGCCAGGCCCAGGGCCCGTGCCAGGCTCCGTGTACGAGCAGGAGCGAGGGCGTTGTGCCCATTGGTGACCCCCGCTCAGCCGGCGGATGATGCCGCGATGGCCGCCCGTACCTGCTGCGCGAAGCCGGCCACGGTGAAGCCGGCATCAATACCGTCGACAAGGATGATGTCGGAGATCGCGTTGTTGGTACGCAGCGGAAGGATCGCCTGGTACTCGGGTGAGTTGTACCAGTTGTCGACGTGTGCCCGGCTGGGGAACTCCATCAGGACCACGGAGCCCTGCCAGGCGCCCTCGACCACGTCGACGCCGCCCTGCGCCAGCCACTTGCCGCCGTACGGCCGCACCGTGGCCTCGACCTGCTCCAGGTAGCGCAGTCCCTGCTCGTTGGGGACGCCACCGGGAATCCGCAGGTGATTAATCAGATAGGTGCTCATGGGGACCTCCAGTCCAGCATTTTTGGATGACGTCCATAATCTAACAGAGCCATCGGCGTTTGGCTGACGGGTGTAATCTAAATCTCTGGGCCGGGTCGCCTCTGCGCCCCGGCCAGGAGGGCCGTCGCCGGGCGGGGTGGCGGGTCGAACCGAGTCGGAGAGGGCGGAGACAATGGCCAAATCGTCACGGGCCGAAGCCATGCGGCATCGCGAGGATGTGGTGAACGCGGCGTCGCGGCTGTTGCGGGAACGGGGCCCGGCAGGGCTCAGCGTGCAGGACCTGATGGCCGCCGCCGGGCTGACCCACGGTGGGTTCTACAAGCACTTCAGCTCGAAGGACCAGCTGATGGGCATCGCCGCCACGTCGGCTTTCGAGGAGATTCTGACGCTGATGGTCGCCACCCGTGCCGAGGCACCCGACAACACCCAGGCACGGTCCGCCCTGCTGAGCCGGTACCTGTCGGTCGAGTCGCGCGACGCGCCGGGAGAGGGCTGCGCCAACGCGGCACTGGCGTCCGACGCCGCGCGGTCGGCGCCCGACAGCCCCCTGCGGGAGTCGTACGTCGCCGGGGTCGCGCAAACGATCGGGCAACTGGCGGCTTACCAGGATGAGCCGGGACGCGACCCGCAGGAGGCACGTCACGCCGCGATCACCGATTTCGCGGCGATGGTCGGCGCCCTCATCCTGTCGCGGGCCACCAGCGGCACCAGCCTGTCAGATGAGATTCTCCAGGTCGTGCGGCAAGCCCTGATCGAGTCGCCCCGCGGCTGACCGGCCAAGCCCGGGGAGATCGCCGACTTCGAGTCGTATAGCCAGGTCGGAGACCTGCGGAGTCGGTGGGGCGGGCGGGACTCGAACCCGCGACCGAGGGATTATGAGTCCCCTGCTCTAACCTGCTGAGCTACCGCCCCGCGCCGGATCACCCCGGCGCGCATAGCGTAGCGAATCTGAGCCGCTGCTTACACGCCCGATATCAGCGCGACACTCCTGGCCGGTCGGCCACACGCCACGGGCAGCGCCCCCGATATCGAATCGCACCGGCCAGCGCGGTCCCCTACCGTCGCGACATGCCGATTCCCCTGACGCCGATCCCCGCCGACGCCGACCTGCCGGCCTGGCTCGACTCGCTGGGCACCCGCTTCGCCGCCTTCGAACTGCAGGGCTCCGGCTGCCTGTCGTACGGGATCGCCACGTCCGCCGGGCGGCGTTTCGTGAAGATTTTCGGGGCCGAGCACGACCGGCTGCTGCATCGCGCGCTGGCGGTGCACACGGCGGTGGCGCACAAGTCGATCGTCGCGCCGCTGGCCGCGTACCGGCTGCGCTCTGGCGAGTCCGCGCTGGTGTACCCGTGGCGGGACGGCGGGGTGCTGTACCCGACCGATGCGCGCGGAGCCGCGGTGCGTACCGACCCCGACGGTGCGATGGCCCGTTTCCGGGCGCTGCCGGCGGACCGGGTGGAGGCGGCGCTGGACGCGGTGCTCGACGCCCATGTCGCGGTGGCGGCGGCGGGCCTGGTCGCGGTGGACTTCTACGACGGCTGCCTGCTGTACGACTTCGCCGCGTCCCGGATGCACGTCGTCGACGTGGACGAGTACCGGCCGGGACCGTTCACGCTGGAGGCGGACCGCCTGCCCGGCTCGACCCGGTTCATGGCCCCGGAGGAGTTCCGCCGCGGCGCGGTGATCGACGAGCGGACCACGGTGTTCAATCTGGGCCGGATGCTGCGCCTGCTGCTGGACGCGGGCGACGTCGAGGCCGCGTGGCGCGGCACGGACCGCCAAGCGGCCGTGATCACCACGGCGACCGCCTCGCGCCCCGAAGGCCGTCACGCCACCGTCGCCGAGTTGACCGAGGCCTGGCGGGCCGTGACGGCGTGAGCTGCACAAAGACCGGTGGGCCCGACAGTCGTCGAGCCCACCGGAGGTGTTCGGGAACTACGGGCGCGGCACGCCGCCGTAGGGCGGCTTCTTCTTCACGATGAACTGCTCGGCGGGGTCACCGCAGTCGGTCACGACGCCTGTGTTGTTCTCGTCGCCGCTGTACTCGGCGACCCACTGGTAGGTGCCGGGGACGCGGGGCCGGAACTCGCCGGACGTGTAGTCGCCGTTGCCGGTGGTGACATCCACGACGGAGGTGAAGACGGGGGTACGCGAGCAGGTCGCGTCGCCGGGCCCGTACAGGTTGAAGGTGATGGTGCCGGTCGGGTCGTCGCCGCCGGACAGGGTGGCGATGTCGGTGACCGGCTTGCCGAGGTAGGTGGTGCCGCGCGACACCCGGGTGGTGAGGACCGGCGTGACCTGGTCTCCGCGGACGACCACGGTCTCGTTCGGGTCGCCGCACTGGGTCGCGACCTCTTCGTTGCCGGCGTCGCCGCTGTAGGTGGCGATCCACCGGTACGTGCCGGCGGCGTCGGGCGTGAAGTCGCCGGATTCGTAGGTGTCGTCGCCGTCCACCGCGATCTCGTCCGACGTGAACACCGGGTCGGTGGCGCAGTCCTCGTCGTCCGGGCCGTACAGGGTGAAGACGATCGTGCCGGTCGCCCGCAGGCCGCCGGTCAGGGTCGCGGTGTCGCTGACGGCCGCGCCCAGGTCGACCTCGGGGTCGGTCACGTTGGTGGCCAGCGTCGGCACGGCGCGGACCGTGACCTGCTCAAGCTCGTCGTTGCAGGCCGTGCCGGCGATAGCGTTGTTGGCGTCACCGCTGTAGTCGGCGCGCCAGCGGTAGGTGCCGGGCACCGTCGGCGTGAACGAGGCGGACCGGTAGGGGCCGTTGCCGTTGACCGTCACGGGCGACGTGGTGATCGGCGCCTCCTCGCAGACGTCGTCCCCGGGGCCGTACAGGTTGAACGTGAGTGTGCCTGTGGGCTGGTAGCCGCCGGTGAGCCGGGCCCGGTCGAAGATCGGTTCGCCCAGCGGGACGTCGTCGGAGGCGAGCGTCCGCACCCGCGGCGTGGCCTGAAGGACGTCCGTGTCCTCGCCCGCCTCGTTGCAGCCCGACACGATCGTTTCGGTGCCGGTGCTGAACCGGACGATCCACCGGTACGTTCCCGGAGCCGTCGGGGTGAAGTCGCCCGATGGGAAGTTACCGGATCCGCTGGTCACAACGGTCGGGTTGAAGATGATGTCGCCCGTGCACTCCGCGTCGTCCGGCCCGTAGAGCTCGAAGACGAGCGAGCCGGGCACTCCCGTGGCGACGCCGCTCACCATGGCCGTGTCGAAGATGACGCCGCCGATGGGCACGTCCGCGGACGCGGCTGTGGACAGGTCCTGCAGTGCCCTGTTCAGGCCGACCGGCATGCCGGCCGTGGCGGCCGAAGCCGCTCCGGTCACCAGGGCCAGGCTGAGCAGCGCCGTGTGCGCCGCCCGGCGGGCCGTCCGGTGGAGTCGTGTTGTCATACGCAATGCCTCCGCTGCGTGAGATGACGTCTGAGGTGCAGAAACACCGAGACGGAGCATATGACCGACAACAGCATCAAATGAGGCAAAACCGTCAAACACGTCTTTTATTCGCATTGTGTGAGCGCGAACGGCAGCAAAAAACCCCGGCCCTAGGGCCGGGGTCTGTCTGCTGGCTCCCCCACTTGGACTCGAACCAAGAACCTGCCGGTTAACAGCCGGCTGCTCTGCCAATTGAGCTACAGGGGAATGTGCTCTCGGCGACCCTGCGGATCTCTCCTCAGCGGCGCGCCTCGACAAGACTACAGGACCCTCCCCCGGGTATGGCAAACGGGTAACCCTGGCCGGTCTGGTGTCGCGGTGTACCCGCAACAGGCAGGATGGGACGTACTACGCGATCAAGGCTGAGGAGGCACGATGGGGAAGCTGGTGTGGTTCGCCGCGGGTGCGGCCGTCGGGTTCGTGTTCGGCACCCGGGCCGGACGGCAGACCTACGACGACCTGGTGGCCACCACGCGCAAGGTGATGGAGCACCCCACGGTGCAGGAGGCGGCGGGCCTGGTCCAGGCGCAGGCCGCGAAGCTCTACGACGAGGGCCTGCGCAAGCTGAACCAGCAGGTCTGAAGCCCTTTCGCGCGGACCTATCCGGCGCGGCCGACCCCCGGCATCGGGCGGTCCGCCGCGCCGTCGAGTCCCACCGCGCTCAGCTCGTCGCGGGCGGCGTCGAGTTCCTCGGTGCCGTCGACCTCGAGGTGGTCGCAGCCGGCGTGCACCCCGCCGAGCACCGCGGCGAGCATCGACCGGGCGACCGCGGCGAGATCGGTGCCGTCGGCGTGGTGCCCCAGCCGCAGCTTCACCACGGACAGCCGGGCGCGGCGCAGCCGGGTGAGCGCCTGAGCGGGGCTCTCCGCGGCATGGGCGAGCTGCTCGGCGCTCAGGCAGGCGCCGATGCGGGCCGGGTCGGCGCGCTCCAGCAGCCGTACGACATCCTGCGAGCCCGTGACCAGGGTGTTCGGCGCGGCCTCGACCGCGACCCGGACGAGCCGGCCGGTGTGCCAGGCGATCTCGGTCAGGCCGCCGCTGAGGTCGGCCATCAGCCGGGTCGCCACCTGCCACTCGCGTTCGCGCTGCTCCCGACGGACCTCGTCGGCCGCGGCGTCGGTCTCGCCGTCGGCCTCGTCACCGGTGAGCGCGGCGACGGCCGAGCGCGGCAGCGTGGTGGAGATGGAGCCGTGGGCGCTGTCCTCGGGCAGCAGGTCGACCAGCACCCGGGCCAGGTCGAGGGTGTGCATCCACCAGGTGCGCCAGCTGCCGTCGGGTGGCGTGACGTCGGGGCCGGTATCGAGGGTGACCACCTCCAGCCGCCGCACGGCCAGCTCGTGACGCAGCCGCTGGCGCAGCCCGAGCGAGGAGGCGAGCGTGGCGGCGAGGATGGGCCCGAGCCGCAGGCTCACGCTGAGCACGTCGGCGAACAGGCGCTGGCGCTGCGGCACGACGCGGGCGTCCAGGGTCTTCAAGAGCGCGCGCACGTCCTTGACGTTCTCGACGGACACGACGGTCGCCACGTGCACAGTCTGTCCGTCGGGGTGTCGTAGGCGCATCGGTCACCTCCGCCCGGCGGCGTGTTGCCGAGAACGTACCTGCCTGATCCACATCAGACAAATAGAACCTAACAAATGAGCGCATGAGCATGATCTCGCTCATGCGCTCATTCACGCCCGAACAGGTTTAACGGCAGAGCACGGAGGTAAGGCGGCGGCTCGCCACCCACAGGCCGACAGCCAGCATGACCAGCAGGTATGCCACGTTGCCGAGCATCGACCAGCTGAGCATCCCGGTGGTGATGCCTCGGATCAGTTCCACCGCGTGGTACAGCGGAGTGACCGCGATCAGGATCTCCACCGGCAGCGGGTAGTCCTGCACCGGCGAGAACGTGCCGGAGAACAGGAACAGCGCGAACTGCCCCGTGCTGATCAGGTCGAAGTCCTGCCAGCCGCGGATGAACGTGCTCACCGCCATGCCGACCGCGCCGAACGCCAGGCCCACCAGCCAGGTCGCGGGGAAGGCCAGCAGCGCCCAGCCGGGCGTGGTCAGGCCCAGCGCCACCATGACGATCAGGAAGGCTCCGGTGTACAGCGAACCGCGGATCATCGCCCAGGTCAGCTCGCCGGTCGCGATCTCCATCGGGCGCAGCGGGGTGGCCAGCATGGCGTCGTACGTCTTGACGTACCTGAACTTGAAGAAGAAGTTGAAGGTGGTCTCGGCCAGCGCGCCGGACATCGCCGAGACCGCCAGCATGGCCGGGGCGACGAAGTTGGCGTACGGCAGCACCTCGCCGTTCTTCAAGGTCAGGTCGCCGACGAGCGCGCCGACGCCGACGCCGATCGACAGCAGGTAGAGCACCGGCTCGAAGAAGCCCGAGGCCAGGACCAGCCAGTACGCGGGGCCGGAGCGCAGCGCCCCGACGTTGCGGTTGATGACCGCGCCCACCCGCGCGGGCGAGAGCCGGTTGCCGCGGGCGACCCGCGCGACGGCATACGTGGTGACCATGGTCCGTCCCCTCAGTCCGCGAGCCGGCGGCGGAACGCGCGCAGCGCCAGCAGATAACCCAGCCCGGCCCAGGCCAGCAGGTAGCCCACGTGCGCGGCGACGGGCCACGGCGGCGCGACGCCCAGCGTGGCCGCCCGGCACAGCTCCACCGCGTGCCACAGCGGCGACGCGTACGCCAGCGGCCGCAGCAGCTCAGGCAGCTGCGACACCGGGAAGAACACCCCGGCGAACAGCGTCGACGGGATCACCAGGAACCGGAACAGCAGCGCGAAGTAGCTGTCGTTCTCGATCGAGGCCGCGAACGCCGAGGTCGGCGCGGAGACCGCGACCCCGAGCAGCGCGCAGACCAGCGGGGTGAGCACCACCCAGGGCGAGTGGATCGCCCCGAACAGCGCGCTGACCCCGAGGAACACCACCGCGGCGATGACCACCCGGAACATGATGTAGAGCTGGTATCCGGCGATCATGTCCGCGATGCGCACCGGGGTGGCCCGCATCGCGTGGTAACCGCGGACCCATTTGAAGTCGCCGAGCACGGGGAAGGTCGACTCCCCCACCGCCATCTGGAACGCGGTCGAGGCGAGCACGCCCGGCACGATCCAGTCGAGGTAGCTGACGCCGTCGACGCCGCTGATGTACCCGCCCACCCCGATGCCGATGCTGAGCACGAACAGCACCGGCAGGATGAACGACGAGAAGACCGAGGCCTGCCAGAGCCGCCGGTACGAGACCAGCGCCCGGTTGAACACTGCCAGTGTGCCGTCCATCAGTCGACCAGCGTCCGGCCGGTGAGGATCAGGAACACGTCCTCCAGGGTCGAGCGCCGCACCAGCACGCTGGACGGGGTGAAGCCGCGCCGGTGCACCTCGTTCACAGCCGCGTCGCCGTCGGCGCTGTACAGCAGCAGCCGGTCCGGCAGCGGGTCGAGGCGCTCGCCGATGCCCGCCAGCTTCTCCACGTACGTCGCCGGGGCGTCGTCGCCGAAGCGCAGCTCGACGACCTCGCGGGTGGAGTACGTCTCGATGAGGTGGCGCGGGGAGCCCTCGGCGACGATCTTGCCCGCGTCCATGACCACGAGCCGGTCGCACAGCTGCTCGGCCTCGTCCATGTAGTGCGTGGTCAGCACCAGGGTGACGCCGCGCTGCTTGAGCCGGAACAGCCGCTCCCACAGCAGGTGGCGGGCCTGCGGGTCGAGGCCGGTGGTGGGCTCGTCGAGCAGCACCAGGTCGGGTTCGTTGATCATCGCGCGGGCGATGGACAGCCGGCGCTTCATGCCGCCCGACAGCGGGTCGACGGTGCTGCCCGACTTCTCCGTGAGCTGTACGAAATCCAGCAGCTCGGCGGCGCGGCGGCGGCCCTCGGCGCGCGGGATGCCGAAGTAGCGCGCGTAGGTGGTCAGGTTCTCGAACACGGTGAGGTCGGGGTCGAGGTTGTCGGTCTGCGGGCACACGCCGAGCCGGGCGCGGATCGCGGGGCCCTCACGCACCGGGTCCATGCCCAGGATGCGCAGCTCACCGGCGGTCGGCGTGGAGACACAGCCGATCATGCGCATGGTGGAGGACTTGCCCGCGCCGTTGGGACCGAGGAAGCCGAACGCCTCGCCGGGCGCCACCTCCAGATCGATGCCGTCCACCGCGGTGAAGTCGCCGAACCGCTTGACCAGTCCGCGGGCATGGATCATCGGGGGTCGTTGGTCACTCACGCGGCGACCCTATCCCCGGGCCCCGACAATCTCGCGGCCTTTTTCCCGATTAATCGATCAACCTGCCTGCGGCCCGGCCCGCGGCCCCGCTGACGAAGATCGCTGTTTCCGGTCAATACACGAGGTTGGACCGCGCAATTCGACCCGAAACAGCGATCTTCATCCAGCCCCGCGGCCGTCCGAGGTTAAGAGGGGCACCTTCCTCTACGCATAGCGATAAGAAGGTGCCCCTCCTTCGCGCGCAGCGCGGGGCGGCGCGCGGCGTGCAGCGCGGGGCGGGTGGTCAGAGGTCGCCGCGGGTGGCGGCGATGAGTTGGTCGGTGGCGGCGACGGTGGCGGGGTCGTCGCCGTCGGTGCCGTGGTCGTAGCGCACGGTCCAGGACAGGCCGTTCACTCCGGGGACGCGGCGGGCGAAGATCCAGGCGCCGCCGCCGGGCAGCTCGTGGTGCTGCGGATGCTGCACCGAGCTGGTCACCCGCAGGCGCACCTGGTGCGGCAGGTGGTCGGGGTCGGTGAGCTTGAGGCGCACCGGGGTGCCGTCGGCGACCACCTCGTAGCCGGCGCGCTCGGCGACGACCTCGGCCGGGGTGACCACCAGCGCCTCGCCGTCCCAGACCGCCTTGTCGATGCGGTGCCAGCCGGTGCGCTGCTCGTCCCACCACAGGCCGAGGTTGGTGGCGACGACGGTGTCCTCGCCCATCGGGGCCCAGGCCAGCACCCGCTCGTCGGCGGTCAGCTGCGGGCGGCGCTCCGCGGGCAGCGTACGCCGCCCGCCGAACAGTCGAAACTTCATCAGAGCCCTCCGGCGGCCTTCTCCTTGAGCGCCCGGGAGTGCTGCTCCAGGGCGACGAGTTCGGTGAACCGCGCCCGGTACTCGTCGGACTCGGTGACCGGGTTGATCCGCTGCAGCCGCGACTTCACCTCGCCGATGCGCTGGTTGAGCCCGGCGAGCTGGAGGCGGGCCAGCACGACGTGCAGGTAGCCGGAGTCCGGCTCGCCGTCGTAGCGCACCGGCTCCACGGCCAGCTCCATGACCAGCATCTGCGCGGCCAGGTCGGCGCAGGCGTCGCGCACGCTGTTGACCCAGCCCGGCCCGGCCACCCCGGCGCAGGCACCGCCGGCCGCGGCGATCGCCGCCCGGACGTCGCGGTACGGCGGGTGGGCGTAGAGGGTCTCGTCGACCGCGTCGAACACCGGCCCGGCCAGCACCGGCTGCTGGATCGCCAGCTTGAGCGCCTCGCGCTCGACCACCAGGCGCGGGCTGTCGGGGGTGGCCGCGGCCGGGCGGGGCGCGGGCACCGTCGCGCCGTCGGCGCCGCGGATCGCGGTACGCACCTGGTCGACGTCGACGCCGAGGTCCCCGGCGAGCTTCTGGGCGTACCCGGTGAGCAGTGACCGGTCCTTGATCTTCGCGACCATGGGCGCGGTGGTGCGCAGCGCGGCCACCCGGCCCTCGACCGTGTCCAGGTCGAAGCGGGCCAGCGTCGAGCGCAGCGCGAACGCGATCAGCGGCTCGCGGCGGGCCACCAGGTCGCGCACGGCCAGGTCGCCCCGGGCCAGGCGCAACTCGCAGGGGTCCATGCCGTCCGGACTGACCGCGATGAACGTCTGCCCGACGAAACGCTGGTCGTCGCCGAACGCGCGCAGCGCCGCCTTCTGCCCCGCGGCGTCGCCGTCGAAGGTGAAGATGATCTCTCCGGCGTACGCGTCGGTGTCGAGCAGCAGCCGCCGCAGCACCCCGATGTGGTCCGCGCCGAACGACGTGCCGCACGTCGCCACGGCCGTGGTCACCCCGGCCAGGTGGCACGCCATCACGTCGGTGTACCCCTCGACGATCACCGCCCGGCCCTGCTTGGCGATCTCGCGTTTGGCCTGGTCGATGCCGTAGAGCACGTGCGACTTCTTGTACAGCGGCGTCTCGGGGGTGTTCAGGTACTTCGGGCCGTCGTCGTCGTCGAACAGCTTGCGCGCCCCGAAGCCGATCACGTCGCCGGAGACGTCCCGGATCGGCCACAGCAGGCGGCGGCGGAACCGGTCCACCAGACTGCCCGAGCGCGCGGGCCGGGCCAGGCCCGCGGTCTCCATCTCGGCGGCGGTGAAGCCGCGCCCGCGCAGGTGCTTGACCAGCAGGTCCCAGTCCGGCGGGGCGAAGCCGCAGCCGTATCGCTGGGCCGCGTCCCGGTCGAAGCCGCGCTCGGCGAGGAACTCCCGGGCCGCCCGCGCCCCCGGCGTGAGCAGCTGCTCGGCGTAGAACTCCTGCGCCGCGGCGTGCGCGGCGACCAGGCGCTGGCGCTGGCCGTGCTGCGGGCGCTCGACCGCCGGGCCGCCCTCGATCCGGCGCAGCTGGATGCCCGCCCGGTCGGCCAGCCGCTCGACGGACTCGATGAAGCTCAGGTGATCGATCTTCTGCACGAAGTTGATCACGTCGCCGCCCTCGCCGCAGCCGTGGCAGAACCACACGTTGCGGGCCTGGGACACGGTGAACGACGGGGTCTTCTCGTCGTGGAACGGGCACAGCCCCTTGAGGTTGCCGCCACCCGCGTTCTTCAGGGTGACCTGCTCACCGGCCACGTCCACGATCGAGCTGCGCTCGCGTACGAGCGCGATGTCCTCATCACGGATGCGACCCCCGGCCATGCGCTACATCCTGCCAGCCGATGCCCGGCGGGCGCACAGCCGATACCGTGCGATCGTGGCCCATCCCACCCTCGCCCCCGACCCTGCCCGCCGCGCCGCCGACGACATCGAGCTCGCCGTCGCCCTCACCGAGTACCAGAAGATCATCGAGATGCGCCGGGCGGTGAGCGACCAGGCCCACAACCGGTACAACTTCTTCCTGGTCATCGCCACCGCCGTGGCGGCCGTGTCCGCCGGCCTGGTCGGCAGCGACATCGACGCCGAGGCGCGCCTCGGCGTCATCGCGGCCCTCGGCGCGCTTCTGCTGCTGATGGGCCCGGCCGTGTTCCTGCGGCAGCTGCGCTTCACCGGCACGGCGCACCGCTACGGACTGGCCGAACAGGCGCTGCGCAGCTACCTGGTGCGCCGCGCCCCGCAGGTCGCCCCGTACGTGCTGCTGCCCACGCTCGACGACCCCGGCCTGTTCCTGCCGAGCGCGGGACCCGGACGACAGCGACAGCGCGAGGCCGTCGGCCTGGCAGCCAGCATCGGCCTGGTCAACAGTGCGCTGCTGGCCGCGGGCGGCGGGTACGCCCTGAACGCCCTGGACAACGACGGCTGGGCGCTGTTCCTGCTCGTCGTGGCACTGTTCGCCGCTTCGGCCGCCCTCCACCTCTGGTGGGTCAGCCGGACCGTGCGCCGCGACGCCGCCGAGCGCGAACGCCTGCTCGCCGCCCGCGCCCTGGACGTGCTCGACCTGTTCCCGTCCCGACCGCACCCGCTGCACGACGCGGGCGCACCGGCCGAGGCGCCCACCACCCCCGCTGTCGCGGAGCACCTGGTCGCAGAGCCCGCCCTCGACGTGCCGTCACCGCGCACGCCCGAGGCGTGACCCTGCCGCTCCGGCCGGGACTGCCCAGGTCGCCGATTCGCCCGGAAGCCGGCGGGTCAGGCGTTCGGGGCGGTGAGGTGCTGGTGCCAGGCCTGCGCGGCGGTGTCGGTCAGTGAGGCCACCTGGTCCACCACGACCCGGTAGCGCGCCGTGTCGTCGGCGGCGGCCCGCCACAGCGGGGCGAAGACCGGGTCCAGCTCGTCCGGGGCCCGGTCGGCCAGCAGCCGTACCAGGTCGCGCAGGATCTTGCGCTGCTCGTCGTACCACGGCTCCATGCCCCGGCGGCGCATCACGTAGCGCAGCGCGATGCCCTTGAGCAGGGCGCAGCGGATCCGGGCGGCGGACGGCACGATCAGATCCGCGTCATAGCGGCGCAGCCGGCCGTCGCCGTACTTGTCGCGGGTGGCGTCGACCGCGGCG